>NZ_FNHL01000006.1 GCF_900103715.1 Halogranum gelatinilyticum
ATGCTACCACGCAAGAGACGCTTGGAACGTATGCGTCTTGAAACCTTAGGGCCGCGCTCGGCCTGAAATCCCATGGTGGGATTCCCGCGACTTTAGGCGCGGGAGGAGGTCAATGTGGCGTGGTCGTGGCCGTAGTCGTGGTTCTTCCGCTGGGGGTTCGTCCGCCGGATTCCCAACGAAGGCGTCGGTCGGATAGCCAAATTGTTTAAGCACATCGGTTAAGTCGGTCTAAACCGACTGTTTGGTCGTGATTCGGTCGTTTGAGACGGACGAAGGGTTCGTATGGTCAGAGTGACGGTCTCTTTCGTGGCCGAAGGTGTGCCTGCTGCCATCGACAACAGCCCCGACTCGGAGGCGGTTACCGTGGTCGAGGTGGCCGACGCTACCGCGGTCGACGTCGCCGCGACGGACTGTGTCGTCTGTCGTATCGGGGCGGACTGGCAACAGACAGCGGCCGCGCTGAGAGTACTCGACCCGGCGATGCCACTCGTTCTCACCGGTGAGGCGGACCCACGGGCTGGCGCGCTCGCCTCCCGACTCGGCGTCGAGTACGCACCGTACGAGGCCTTCACCGACATTGACGAGACCGTCTGGTCGCGGATCGTCGACATCGCGAACGCGTCTTCTACCGTCACCACGCCGATGGAGAATACCCAGGACACTGTCGCCAGTTCGGTGGAGAGTGTTCACGACGCCACCGAGTCGGTCACCCACGCGGTGGCAACCGCTCACGACTCTGTCGACACGGACGCCACTCCCCGTTCGGTCACGTCGGCGACGTCATCCACGTCGGCCACCCCATCTACATCGCCCACGTCGTCCACATCATCCACGTCATCTACGTCATCCACATGGCCCACCTCCTCCACGCCATCCACGTCGTCCACGGAAGATCCACCTCGTTCGGACAGTCCACCCGAGAATCAGGCTGCTCGTGAGCGAACGCGCCGGGAGGACGCTCTGAAGGAGCTGTTGTCGACGACACGCGAGCTGATGATGCCGAGCAACGCGCAGAATATCCCGTCCATCGTCGCCCAAGCCGCGGCGGACGTCCTCGGGTTGGAGTTCGGACTCGTGCGTCGCTACGACCCGGATGGTGACCGCTTGATTCCGGCTGGTGCGAGCGACGCCGTCCACGAGAAGATGGTGGCTCGACCGGTGTACGACAGCGACGAGGGGATGCCAGGCAAAGCGTTTCAGCGGGGTGAACCGGTCGAATACGAGGGTGACGAGCCACAGCTTCCGGACGGTGACCCGGCGGCGCGAATCGTCCCGCTCGGTGACCACGGGACGTTGACTGTCGGAACGGCCGACCGCCAGCGACTGACCGAAACCGACCGGCTGTTGATTTCGTTGCTCGCGACCAGTGCCACGGCTGCGTTCGACCGGGCGGCGCGGATCGAGCAACTGGAGACCTACCGCGCGATCCACGAGAACGTCAAAGAACGAATCTACGTGCTGGACAAACACGGGCGGATTCGCATGACGACGGACTCGCTGACCGACGAAGTGGGCTACTCGTCGGACGAGGTCATCGGCCGTCCTGTCACCGACTTCCTGCCGGACGATGCCGTCGAAACGGGTCAACAGCTCTTGGAAGCCCTCGAAAACGACCATCCCGACGCGAGCCGGACGCTGGAAACGAGACTTCTCACTCGCGACGGAGGCGAGATTCCGGTCGAGATCGAGATCTCGTTGCTCCCCGACGACGGCGACTACGCGGAGAGTGTCGGTGTGGTTCGGAATCTGACTGCGTTGGAGGCCGAGCGCGCCCGCTTTCAGAGCCTGTTCGACCGTTCGCCCGACGCCATCGTCGATACGCTCTTCACTGAAGAGGGCCCGGTCGTTCGCGAAGTCAACCACGCCTTCGAAGAGACGTTCGGCGTCGAGGGCGACCGGATTCGCGGCGAGGTCGTCGACGACCATATCGTCCCCGACGGTGTCGACGACGAGGTGACCGGGTTCGGTCCCGACATGGACGAGCAACTCACCGACGCCATCGAGGTCCAGCGGTCGACGGCCGACGGCATCGGGACCTTTCTGTTCCGCGGAGTCACGTACAAACGCACCGCCGAGGGAGCGCGTGCCTTCGGCGTCTACACTGACATCACCGACCGAAAGGCCGACGAACGGTTCATCAAGATGCTCAACCGGGTGCTTCGGCACAACCTCCGAAACGCCGTCAACATCGTCGTCGGCAACCTCCGTCTCTTGGAGTCGTCAGTCGATGGCGACACCGAAACGTACGCCGAGCGGGCACTGTCCGGTGCAGAGCGAATCTCGGAACTCCCCGAACAGGTCAAACACATCGAGCGAGCGTACCAGACCGACGCTACAGCGTTCGAAACCGCTGACCTCGCCCAACTGGTCGAACCCGCTGTCGACCGCGCACGACGGAAGAACCCCGATGCGTGTGTGACAGCCGACGTCCCGGACGTGCGTGTCCGGGGCGACGCGCTCCTCGAGACCGCCCTCGACGAGTTGCTCGAGAACGCCGTCACACACGCCGGAGCTGAACCTACCGTCACCGTCTCGACACACGTCGCCGACGACACCGTCACGCTCCGCGTCTCCGACGACGGTCCGGGGATTCCACAGCTCGAGCGCGACGTCATCACCGGCTACACGGACATCACACAGCTCACCCACAGCCGAGGGCTGGGGCTGTGGGTCGCGTACTACACCGTCACCTCTCTCGGTGGCTCGTTCTCCTTCGACGACCCCGCAACCGTCGTCTTGGAACTCCCGCGTGAGGAATGAGAACACGGTGATGGATGAGGGTCGAGTGAACTGGGGGTGAGAACACGGTGGTTGGCGAGAGTTGAGTGTGGTAGGGTGGTTACGAGAGTGTGGACTGAACCGAGTGTGTGAAACGCTCTGGGGCACCGGTAGCTATACTGTTGGCTATCGTACAGTACGGACGTATGAGTCGTACCGGAGACCGGCCGAACGCTCGCGGCGACGGCGGCGGCGAGCAGTTACTGGACGCCCCCGTGGAGACGACAGACGAGGTGACCATCTACGAGGAGGCAGTCGAACTCGAACGCACGATTGACCTCACTGGTGGTCTCGCCATCGGGGTCGGGACGATGGTCGGTGCGGGTATCTTCGTCTTTCCGGGTCTCGCCGCCGGGCGTGCCGGACCGGCCGCCGCCCTCTCGTTCGCACTCGGGGCCGTCGTGGCCCTGTTGGTCGCGCTCCCGACCTCGGAGCTCGCGACGGCGATGCCACAGAGCGGCGGCGGCTACTACTTCATCTCCCGCGGGATGGGCAACCCATACGGCGCGGTCGTCGGACTGAGCCTCTGGCTCGGGCTGATCTTTGCCTCCGCGTTCTACCTCGTCGGCTTCGGGCAGTACGCCGCCGCCGTCCTCGCCGAGGTCGGCGTCGAACTCGGGTCGGCAGCGGTCGCCACGTCGCTGGCGGTCCTCGTCGGCATCGCGTTGACGGCTGCGAGTATCGTCGGCACCGAGAACACGACGAAACTCCAGAATACCATCGTCACGCTCTTGCTCGGGATTCTCACGGTCTTTCTCGCGTACGGCGGTCTCGACGCCCTCGGCCTCTTCGGTCGGCAGACTGTCCCCGAAACGTTCGCTCCGTTCGGGTTCGTCCCGGTTCTGACGACGGCCGCGTTCGTGTTCACGGCGTATCTCGGCTTCGCGCAGGTCGCGACCGTCGCTGGCGACATCAAGAAGCCGGGGCGTAATCTCCCGCTCGCCATGGTCGGCTCGGTCCTCGTGGTGGCTGTCCTCAACGTTACGACCGTCCTCGTCGCCACCAGCGCGTTCGGCAGCGGTCGGCTCGCGACGTTCGGCGAGACCGCACTCGTCGAGGTCGCACGAAGCTTCGCCGGTGAGACCGGTGCTGTCATCATCCTCTTCGCCGGTCTCCTGGCGACCGTCTCGAGTGCGAACGCCTCGATACTGAGCTCGTCGCGTGCACTGTACGCACTCAGCCGTGACGCGGTCGTCCCCGCGCGTGCAGGGACACTCAACAGGAAGTACAGCACACCGCACGTCGCACTCGCGCTCGCTGGCGGTCCCGTGGTGTTTCTGGTCGTCCTCGGACGCGTCGAGGTCCTCGCCGAGGTCGCTTCGTTCCTCCATCTCCTGATGTACGGACTGATGTGTGTCACGCTCGTCGTCCTCCGACGGCGAGACCCCGAGTGGTACGATCCCGACTTCCGTATTCCAGGCTATCCCACACTGCCGGTGGTCGGGGCACTCGCGAGCTTCGGCCTGCTCGTGTTCATGCAGCCACTGTCGCAGGCGGTCAGCCTCGCGATACTGCTCGGGGCCGCGGTGTGGTACCGGCTCTACGCACCGTCTGTCGAGCTGAAAGGGGTGCTGTGAGGATGACCGACGCCCCATCTGACCGCGCAGCCGACATGACGGTCCTCGTCCCGGTCCGGATTCTCGAAGGCCAACAGATACCGGCGGCACTCATCGACGTCCTCGTCTCGACGCCGGTCGTCCTCCTCGGCTATCATCCGATTCCCGAACAGACGGCTCCCGAGCAGGCGCGGACCGCCTTCGGCGAGCAGGCACGGGCGGAACTCGACCAGTTGGCGCAGGCGTTTACCGACGCCGGTGGCAGCGTCGAGACCCGACTCGTGTTCACTCACGACCCGACACAGACGTTCGAGCGCGTCGCCGCCGACGAGGCCGCCGACGCCGTGCTCCTGCTCAACCCCGCACCGAGCGTCGACCGCATCCTCGTCGCACTCAGCGAGGGTATCAACACCGAGCGAATCACCCGTCTCGTCGCGCTGTTGGCCGGATACTCCGACCGCAGCGTCACGCTGTTTCACGCGGCAGCGACCGAGGAGGACCGCGAGCGCGGCGAACAACTGCTCGACACCGCGACCGACCTCCTCGTCGAGCGGGGTGTCCCGCCCGGAGCGATCACACGCGACGTGACCGTCAGCGACGCACCCGTCCAAGCCATCGTCGACGCGGCCGCGGGCACCGATCTCGTCGTCCTCGGCGAGAGCCGTCCGTCGGTCCGCGAGCTCATCTTCGGCGAACCCTCCGAGCGTGTTGCGGGCCACTCGCTCGCACCGATTCTCGTCGTCCGGCGGCTGCCTGCACTCGACGCTGAGAGCGACGTCACGGCAGCAAGTGACACACCGGACGGAGACGACGCCTGAGACGCCGCTTCTGCCACTCGATTCTCTCGCTGTGGGAACTGGCGAACCGGTTATTCGACTCGTCGTCGAATATTCGTGTATGACTGTCGACGAACTCACAGAGTACGACGTGGTACGGATGACAGCCGAGGAGATGCAGGGATTCCTGTCGAGTCACAGCGTCGGCGTGCTGGGGCTACCGACGGAGGGGGCACCGAGCCTCCGGCCCATGTCGTTTTGGTTCGACGGGGGGTCGACGCTCTACTTGCTCTACATCCTCGGCGAGGGCAGCCGGAAGGCCGACCTGAGCGACCGGGCGGACGTCGCTCGCTTCCTGGTCTACAGTGCCGAGACGATGTTCAACTGGCGGAGCGTCCTCCTCACCGGGACGGTCGACCCTGTTCCCGAAAGCGAGTGGGACGAGCTGCAGGCTGCCGTCGAGGAGGCGTGGCGACCCGACGTGTTCCGGCAGGCTATCACCGACGACAACGTCCGACTCTACGGGTTCGAGATCGCAGACCAGACCGGTCTCAAGTCCGCGGGACTGCCGCCCGCGTTCGAGAAAGGAGCAACTGACGACGGCGGCAAGTGAACGACACGATCCACATAGTTTGTCGGCCACGTCACGGGTTCGTGACAGCTGCTGACCGTCATCGACCCTTGCCGACCGACGCGTCACCTCGAGCTGTTGCCGACCGTTGTCAACCGCTGCAGACCGCTGCGTCGCTTCGGTTCGTGGCTGGTATTGTTCGCGGTTGTCCCTCTTTTACACACTATTATATGCTTGCGGCCCTTCCAGACAGTCATGGAAGCAAACGTCGGCTCCACGGACAAGACAGTTCGAATCCTCGTTGGCGCGGGTGCCGGTATCGCGTCGCTCGCAGTGCTCGCTGGTGCCGTGTCACTCCCGAGCGTCGCATCGCTCCTGCTCGGTGTCGTCGCCGTCCTCCTGCTCGGAACCGCGTTCACCAGCAAGTGCGCGCTCTACTCGGCACTCGGTATCAGCACGCGCTGAGATACGGTCCGCGTCCGGATCATCTCCTTCTCTCACTCTCTCACTCACGCCATCGCTCCCGCAAAAAGACCCGCGTCGCGCCGTTAGGCGTACTGACCGATCAGCGAAACCAACTGCTCCTTCTGTCGAACGCCGACCATCTGCTCGACTGGCTCGCCACCGGCGAACAGATACATCGTGGGCACACCTCGGACGTTGTATTGCTGGGCCAGCTGCTGGTGTGCGTCGACGTCGACCTTCGCCACGACGGCGTCCGTCTCGGCGGCGACGTCGGCGACGATGGGTTCGAGCATCTTACACGGGCCACACCAGTCGGCGTAGAAGTCGACGAGGACGGTCTCACCGCCCGCGACGAGCTCCTCGAACTGCTCGATACTCTCAACGTGGACCGGTTCACTGTGCCCCGCGCTACGTGCTTCGCCTTCTCCGTCCGCTCCTGTGGCATCTAACTGAGCACGAAGCTCGTCCATCTTCCGCTGTCTGATCTGGTCTCGTTCACTCATCGGACACCGCTACGGTTCGCACAGCATTAACAGTTTTGCACAATAAAAACAATATTGTCTACCGTACCCGTCGTTCGATGTCCGCACGCACTTCCAGCGGTGTCATCGGTGCCGGCCTCCGGTCATTGTCCGCCCCGAGGACAGACTCCACGCACGACCCCCAGTGGCGGTGAACGGAAACGCTCTGTCCGAGGTCATCGCTCGGTAGTTGGGGTCCTGTGGGGTAGTCTTGTGAGAAAATACGGAACCCGTTCGCTCGGTGTCGGTGACTCCCCTGGAACTCTGCACGGACTCGGAGCGGATAGCCGACTTTAGCTGAAAGTAGGTGCTAAGCCCCCTTCCTCAACGAGCACCGACCGAAGGGAAGGCGCGAGCAGGGAGGGGATACAGCGCCGCACAGTTCTCATACACAATTCGGTGGCAGGACTACAGACCCACGCAGTCGCAATGTTTTTGCAGTAGAGTAGCATTATATTGGCCGAACCTAATGGAGTACGACCTCGACTCGGGAGCTCACTCGACGTATTCCCTGCACTACCACCTGATACTCACCACGAAGTATCGGCGCGGAGTGCTAACCGAGGAGCGAACCCAATTCATTCACGAGGTCATCAGCGGGTTCACGGACAACTACGGTGTCGAACTGACGAACCTCGACGGCGAGGACGACCACGTACACATCCTGTTCCGAGCGAAACCAACCACGGACCTCGTGAAGTTCATCAACACGGTCAAGGGCGCAACCGCCCGCCGTATCCGCAACGAGTACGCGGACGAACTGAAAACCGAACTGTGGGGCGACTCGTTCTGGAACGACTCGTACTGCCTAATCTCAACGGGGCAGGTGTCGCTGGATGTGCTGAAACAGTACGTCGAGAACCAACGCGAGTAGAATGTACTACGCCTACAAGTACCGTCTCAAGCCGTCCGACGCCCATCGCGAGGAGTTGGACCGCCACCGTGACATTTGTAGGCAACTGTACAACCACACGCGCTACCGCCTCAACGAGTACCAAGACGAACACGATGAACTGCCGTCCATGACCACCCTGCGGTCGGAACTGCCCGACCTCAAGAAGTGGTGGGATGGCCTCTCGGACGTGTACTCGAAGGTTCTCCAAACCGTCGTGGAACGCCTGTTCGACAACCTCAAAGGGCTCTCCAAGCTCAAGGAGAACGGCTACGCCGTCGGTCAACTCAAGTGGAAGCCGCCACGGGAGTTCCGCAGTTTCACGTACAGTCAATCTGGCTTCAAGCTCGACAAGAAGGGCGGTCAGACTGTCTTGTCGCTCTCGAAACTTGCGGACATACCGATCCGGCTCCACCGCTCCATCCCCGACGACGCGAAGCTCAAACAGGTCACGGTTAAGAAGGAACCGACGGGTGAGTGGTTCGCCACGTTCGGCGTCCAAATGGACCCTGAACCACCCGAACCGCCTGCAAACCCCGAGAAGTGCGTCGGTATCGACGTTGGGATTCTCAAGTATGCCCACGACACCGACGGCACGGCGGTCGGGTCGCTCGACCTCTCAGACGAACGCGACCGCTTGGAGCGCGAGCAACGGAAGCTCTCGCGCAAACAGCACGGGTCGAACAACTACGAGAAGCAACGGCGTCGAGTCGCAGAGTG
Organism: Halogranum gelatinilyticum; assembly: GCF_900103715.1. NCBI lineage: Archaea > Methanobacteriati > Methanobacteriota > Halobacteria > Halobacteriales > Haloferacaceae > Halogranum > Halogranum gelatinilyticum. Next base: position 8,280 of record NZ_FNHL01000006.1, read on the forward strand.
TCACGCCGACCTCCGACGCAAGCGCCGTGACTTCTTGCACAAACTCTCGAACTACTACGCCCGGGAGTACGACCTCGTGGCGGTCGAAGACCTGAACGTGAAGGGGATGATGGAAAGTCCGTCGAACAGCCGCAACACGGCGTCTGCCGCGTGGCGAACGTTCCTCTCGTTGCTCGAATACAAGTGCGAGCGTGAAGGAACGCACTTCGTCGCGGTCAACCCGAGAGGGACGACCAAGGAATGCGCGTCATGCGGCGTTTCGACCGACAAGCCGTTGTGGGTCCGTGAACACTCCTGTCCCGCCTGCGGGTTTGAGGCGGACAGGGACGCAAATGCGGCGTGGAATATTCTTTCTCGCGGTCTGCAAGAAGTAGGAGTGGGATACTCCGAATCAACGCCTGTGGAGACTGCGCTCCCTGTGGATGCACCCGTATCTGCAAAGCGCGTCGTGGAAGCAGGAAGCCCTACCCTCAAGGAGCGAACGGCGTCAGCCGTGAGCGAGTAGGATCGGGTAGTTCACGTGCGTCCGGACTGTAGCTTCCGGTAATGGCTACCAGTGTCACCGTGGCGTGTGCGGACTGTCCGTACACCGAGGTGTACGACTCTCTGCGGGTCGCGCGGACCGCACTCGACGAGCACGAGCAGGCAACGGGCCACCGGGTCGACTGGCAGATCGGCCGACTGTCGACGGGTGTCGAACGCGCCGGTTCCGATGCCGGTGTCTGCGGTCTCGACGACTGTAACCCCGAATCGCCGCTGGTGCACGACTGGGACGAGTAACCCTTCCCGCTGGCACCGACCGTGACTTCGAGACCTCCGCTGTCGCGACTGGAACCTGTGACGGTACTCTGCCGACCGGGCCGACTACACGGAGCGACACCCAGTCGAAACGTGGGTCCCACACGTTCGAACTGGGCCGGTCGCTTCCACAGTTTGTCGGTGGGTAATCGGCTGCGTGTCTGCCAGTGGCTTGCAGTGTTTTCCCACTACTACGTTCTCCAGCGACCGCATCGGTCGCTCGCCGGTCGAACGCCGGTTCGGAAGGCTCTGGACACTCTCTTATCTCCCAAATCGCATTCCGCTCACACTCCGTCTCGGTGACGGCGCGGTTCGCCAACCGCACTCAGTGCGAAGATAATTGGATATTGTGCTGTCGTCAACGGTCCGAACAGATTCCAGAACTTTTGTCTACTTATCAGTGCGGAAGTCGTACTGAACCGAGTATCATTACGGTGTGAATCAGAAAATCACGAGTTTGACGGTGCAATTACAGACGAAAGATATGCTTGGTTCGATCTCAATTTTCACCGAGGTGATACGGCGACCCGTCGGCTGATAGGAAATATAACGCCTGTTTCGATTACTGCCCATTCCCTCCTACAGACTATCTCTGTAAAAAACGATATCCAACAAGTTCCATTTCTTCCCTTTAGAGGGTTATCTCGACTTTCCCATGCATCTCACGAGCGGAACGACCGACGAAGACGGTGTTTTCGCCCTGGGGGACTGTCCACCCGTCCTGGTCGTCGTAGAACGCGAAGTCCGACCGATCAAGGGTCACCGTCACCGTCTCCTGTTCGCCTGCAGCGACCGATACTGCCTCGAACGCGACCAGCTCGCGCACGGGCGTCGGAGCCGATTCGGTGGCCTTGTTGACGTACACTTGCACGACGTCTTTCCCCTGGCGAGTCCCCGTATTCCGCACGGGCAGTGCTACGGTGATCTCGTCTCCGTTGTCGGAGAGCGACGGCTCGCCGTACTCGAAGCTCGTGTACGAGAGTCCGTGACCGAATGGGAACAGCGGCTCGACGTCGTGTTTGTGGAAGTAGCGGTAGCCGACGAAGACCCCTTCGTCGTACCGTACCTCGTCGTCGACACCGGGGAACGTCGCCTCGCTGTCAGTCGGATAGTCGTCGGTCGAGCGGCCGAACGTCATCGGGAGCCGGCCACCCGGCTCGGCGTCTCCGAACACCAGATCGGCCAGTGCGTCACCGTCCGCCTGTCCCGGATACCACGTTTCGAGGACGGCGTCGACCGACTCGAGCCACGGCATCGTCACCGGGCCGCTCGTCCGAAGGACGACGACCGTCCGCTCCGCCGCTGCGGCCACGGCAGTGATGAGTTCGTCCTGCTGGCCGGGGAGTCCGAGTCCGTCTCTGTCGACGAACTCCGTGGCGTCGTCCTGTGCGACGACGACAGCACAGTCGGCGTCGGCAGCAGCGTCGACCGCGGCGTCGATACTCGTCTCGCCGGCGTCGACCTCGTCGGCCTCGTCGAAGAACGTCGACTCGGTGATCGGCGGAACCCCCCGTTCGAAAATGACGTCGACATCCCGAGCGTCGAGTCTCTCGACCGGCGACGTCTCGACGAACGCGGAGACCTCCGAGGAGCCGCCACCTCCGAGCTTCGGGGTGTCCGCGTTCGGCCCGAGCACGGCGATCGATTCCACGTCCTCCAGCGGTAACGTCCCGTCGTTCTGGAGCAGGACCGCACCCTCGGTGGCGATATCGCGCGCGAGCGTTCGGTGTCCGGGTGTGTCGAGCGCGCCCTCGGGCCGCTCTTCGAAACAGCCGATCGACACCATTCCACGGAGAAGCCGCTCGACTTTTTCGTCGATGACCGCTTCGTCGACGTCGCCGGACTCGACAGCCTCCCGGAGCGGCTCGCCGAACAGTGCTGCGACGTCGGGGATCGGGGGGAACGCGTCCGGGAGATCCTCGACGTCCATGTCGACGTCGTCCGGGGCGAACGCTTCGGGTTCGACACCGGGCATCTCGATATCGAGACCCGCGCGTGCGGCCTCGACCGTACTGCGCGTGCCCCACCAGTCCGAGACGACGAACCCCTCGAAGCCCCACTCGTCTTTCAGCACATCGGAGAGCAGATATTCGTGGTCACTCATGTGAGTTCCGTTGACCCGGTTGTACGCGGTCATCACCGACGTCACGTCCGCCTCCTGGACGGCCGCCCGGAACGGTGGCAGGTAGATCTCTCGGAGCGCGCGTTCGCTGACTTCGGCACTGACCTCGTAGCGGTTCGTCTCCTGGTTGTTCGCCACGTAATGTTTGACCATCGCGGCGATGTCCTCGGATTCGATGCCCTCGATCGTTCCGACAGTAATCCGCGCAGCGAGATGCGGGTCTTCGCTGTAGTACTCGAAGTTCCGACCGCCCAGTGGTGCTCGGTGGATGTTGACGCCGGGTGCGAGGATGACGTCCTGTCCGTGGGCGGCCGTCTCCCTGGCGAGTGCCGTCCCGAACTGCCGCGCGAGCGACGGTCGCCACGACGCGGCGAGCGCGACCGATGCGGGAAACGCCGTCGCCCGCTCGCCCATCGCCCGCACACCGAGCGGTCCATCGACCATACGTAGCGGAGGGACGTCGAGGCGGTCGACTCCGGGAAGATAGCCTGTGGCTTTCCCGTCCGGGTCGACGGAGCCGTGAAGGAGCTGTATCTTCTCTGAGAGCGTGAGTTCGTCGACTAACGACGGGATGTCGGGTGACATTCGTGTATAGCCTCTTACGGAACACGCTTTTGTGTTTCTACTACCGATACAGACGGACTACTCTTCGGACGACCCAGAGACTGGCAGCCGTGTCGGGGCCATCCTACGCGGCTATCACTCTCCCAACAACCCCGACCGGCATTGCCGGATATTCCACGTCTCTGGCCCCTAGTCTCTGGTCTCTGACTCTGCCGACGAGCACCGTCCACGGCCACAGAGTCGCGTATCTTTTTGTAGTCGCGTCTCACCCGTTCGTGATAGATGGAGCACGTCACTGTCCATGAGGGAGTCACCTACGCCGACCGTCCAGCGGGCGAGATGAAACTCGATCTCTATCTGCCGGAGCGTGAGAACCCGCCGCTCGTCGTCTACGTCCACGGTGGCGGCTGGATCGCAGAGACGCGAGCGAACATCCCGGAGCCCGAACAATACGCCGCCGAGTGGGGAGTCGCCATCGCCAGCGTCAGCTACCGTCTTCAAGAGGCTCCCGACGGGTCGGACGTCAAGGAGATGTACGACCCCGAAAACCCCACGCCGAGGGGACAGTTCCCCGACCACTTCGTCGACGTGAAAGCCGCGATCCGGTGGCTCCGTGCCCACGCCGACGACTACGGCTACGACGCCGCCGCCGTCGCCGTGTGGGGAGCGTCCGCGGGCGGCCATCTCGCCCTCCTCGCGGGCGTCGTCGACGACGTGACCGACCTCGGAGACGCCTTCGCCGACAAGGTGGAGCAGACCGTCGCCTCCGACGAATCGGGTGCCGTCCAAGCGGTCGTCAGCTGGTACGGCGTCGCCGACTTCACCCTCACGGACGACGTCGAGGGCATCATCCCGCTCCTGATGGGCGGCTCCCAGTCCGAGTACCCCGACAGATACGAACAGGCGAGTCCCGTCACGCACGTCACCCCGGACAGTCCACCGACGCTGTTGATGCACGGCCGCGAGGACGAGGTGGTGGACGTCGAGCACAGCCGCCGGTTCTTCGACGCTCTCGACGAGGTGGCTGTGGACGCGATCCGATACGAGCTTCACGACCTGAACCACGTCTGGGTCGAGAGCGTCGAGGACATCGAGTCCGAACGCGTCGGGATGGAGTTGCTCGCGGCGGACCCAACGCACCCACAGTCGGTCTACGAGGCGACGCACGTCGAGACCGGTGGGTCGCCGGACCCGCTCGTGGCGGACCTCCCACCCGCCGGTCCCGAGGCCATCCAGCGGTTCCTCGAACGCACGATCGAGTAAACGGACTCCGCGCGACCCGACGTGACGGCGTGTTATCCCTGCGTCACGTCGTCTTCCCAGTTCCACGGCCCGTGGCCGGCGTCGATCACGCGGTGTTGGCGGTCGATCGAGTCGATCAGCGCGATGTCTTCCTCGTCGAGGTCGAGGTCCAACGCGGCGAGGTTCTGGACCATGTGTTCGCGGCTGCTGGCCTTCGGAATCGCAGCGACGTTGTCGTGTGAGAGAATCCACGCCAGGCTCACCTGTGGGGGTGTGGCGTCGTGCTTCTCCGCGACGTCACGGATTTCGGGGACGTCGAACACTTCGCCCTGTGCCAGCGGCGAGTACGCGACGAAGGTGTAGTCGTGTTGCTGGGCGTGGGCGACGAGTTCCCGCTGCGGCAGTAGCGGATGCATCTCTGCTTGGTGGGCGTACAGCGGGGCGTCGAGGACGGCCATCGCCTCGTCGAGCAGGTCGGGAGTGAAGTTCGAGAGTCCCACGTTGCGGGTCTTGCCAGCCTCGTAGGCGTCGTCGTATGCGGGGAGGACGGTCTCGTGGTCGTAGATTCCCGAGGGCCAGTGGACGTACAACAGATCGACGAAGTCGACGCCGAGCCGGTCGAGACAGCCGTCGATGGCTGCCGGGACCTGCTCGACCGAGGACGGGACGTCGTGGTGGACGGTCTTCGTCGAGAGCCAGATGTCGTCGCGGGCCACGTCGCTCTCGCGGATTCCCGCACCGACGTACTGCTCGTTTTCGTACACGTGTGCCGTGTCGACGTGCCGGAAGCCGACGTCGAGGGCAGTCCGAACGTTGTCGCGCCACTGTTCGCGGTTGTCGTCGGAGTACGTGCCGAGTCCGAGCCGTGGGAGGTCTTCGCGTGACATCGAATCGAGACAGTCACCTCGCAGCCATCAATCTGCCGGTGGGATACAACGGAGACGGCCGAGATTCGCGCGTCCGAACGACCGACCCAGACGGTCGCTGAACTTCTCAGAAATGGACGGAACCAACAAGGATTGCGGGACTCAGCCGACGCGGACGTATCGGTTCGAGTGCGGATTATGCTCCCAGCCGTTTAGTTGGTGCTCGTAGACAACCAGTCGACGGCGTTGCGGAGGAGTCGCTGGACGCTCTCGTGGCCGAGCGCGTCGTCGGTGTGGCCGAGCGAACAGTAACAGACCCGGCCCGCCCCGTACTGCTTGACCCAGAGAACCGGATACGATTCGAGGTCGGGATGGTCCATCGTCGCCAGAACGGTCACGTCGTCGTCCCACGCCACCTGGTAGGGTTCGTCGAAGACGCGGAAGTCGTCGACGCCGTCGGTGACCGGATGGTCCGCCGTCACCGTCACGCCGAACTCGGTCTCTTTGGGGTGGGTGAGGAAGTGGCCGCCGATGATGGTGCGCAGTTCCGGGAATGGCTCCTCACGCGTGTCGAGGACGTCTTCGGGGTTCGCGGGGGCGACGCTCATCAGGTCCGCCCCGCAGTGGACCGGCAGATAGCCACCTCCCCCATCGAGAAACGCCTCCAACGACGCCAGCTGTGGCTCCGAGAGCGTGCTGTCGGTCAGATAGTCGACGACGACGTCCACCGAGGAGAGGTCGGTCAGCCGCTCGCGGTCCGTCGTCAGCTCGACGTCGGCGACGGGCGCGAAGATTTCTTCGAACGCCTCTCGTCGCGCGTCTAACGAATGGAACGGGAAGCTGTTCTCGCCGATGACGAGTACGGTCGGTGTCGGTGACATAGCTCACGTGTCCCAGCGACGGAGTAAAAGCGTATTCCTGTGGAGTCTGCGAGGGTTCGTTACTCGCGCAGCTCGGAGACGTCGAAGACGGGCTTGCAGGTCTCTCCGGCGACGAAGGCCTCGAACGCCTGGTCGGCGTCGAGGAGGCTGAACCGCTCGTCGAGGAACGTCTCGTGGTCGACGTCGCCCGCGTCGATCAGCCGCAGTGAGCGTTCGAAGTCCTCGTACATCGAGGCGTAGGAACACTGGAGGTCGATCTCCGCGCGCACGAGCGGCGAGTACGGCATCGTCGTCTCGCCGGTCTGCCCGACGAGGACGATCTGACCACCCTTGCGGACCTCTTCGACCGACATCGGCAACCCGGAGGGATGGCCGGTCGTGTCGAAGACGACGTCGTAACCGACACCGTCTGTCAGCTCGTCGCGGAGACCCGCCATGTCGTCGGCCTCGACGTTCGCCGTCCGGAAGCCGAGTTCGCGCGCGAGCGGCAGGCGGTATTCGGCGTCTTGTCCGACACCAGCGACGACGACGTCGCCGCCCTGGGCGGCGGCGACCTGCGCCGTCAACTGGCCGATGGGGCCGGGACCGGCGACGAGCACCCGGTCGCCGGGGCTCACACGGGAGTTCTCGATGACGGCACGCGCGCCGATGCTGGTCGGTTCGACCAGCGCGGCGTGGCGGGGGTCGACGCTCTCGGGAACGGGGTGGAGTGCCGTCTCGGGGACGGCGACGTAGCCAGCGTACGCGCCGTCGTGGTCGACGCCGGTGATGACTGCGTTCTGACAGACGTTGGCCTCGCCGATCTCGCACTGATAGCAGTCGCCACAGCCGCGAATCGGCCGCTCGACGACCCGGTCACCGACCGAGAACTTCGTGACGGCGTCGCCGACTTCGACGACTCGACCGGTGTATTCGTGCCCGATGACTGTCGGCAGGTTCATCCGCTCGAAGGCCGACTCGAACTCGTAGATACCGGCGTCGCTCCCGCAGAGACCGGCGTAGTCGACTTCGATCAGTGCTTCGTCGGCAGCCGGTTCCGGCCGCTCGCGTTCGACGAGCTCCATCGCTCCGTGACTCCGACTCGTTTTGGCAAGACCACGCATACCACCCTGTCCTGGCCCCGCGGTTATTATAATGACGGTTGCGGCCGACAGCGGGAGACTGACGACGGTCGACGGCGGCGGAAACGCCGGTCCCGTTTTGCGGCCGACGGCAACGCCGTTCTGGTTTTGTGGCCGATGGAAACGCCGTTCCGAGTTGCGGTCACCGGTATCGATAAATGGTCGACGGACCGTCGTCGTACACATGACCTACGACCATACACCAGTCACCGTCGCGGACAAACGTGCTGTCGTCGTCGGCGGCACGAGCGGTATCGGACAGGCAATCGCGTACGGATTCGCGAGCGAAGGTGCGGACGTCGTCGCGACGAGCCGAAGCCAGGAGAAGGTCGACGAGACGGCCGAGACGCTTCGGGACCTCGGAGCCGACACGGTGAACGTGACGTGTGACGTGACCGACCCCGACTCGCTCGAACGCGTCCGCGACCGGACGGTCGAGGAACTCGGCGGCGTCGACATCGTTGTCGCCTCCCAGGGGGCGATCTCCCGGGCATCCGTCCAAGACATCTCGGATGCGGACTGGGACTTCGTCACGGACGTCGCACTCGACGGCGTCCGCCGGGTCACGCAGTGTTTCGCGCCGGCTATGGAAGAAGGAAGTATCGTCAATATCTCCTCGCTGGCCGCGAGCCTGTCGATGGCGAACCTCCCGGCGTACTCGGCCGCCAAGGGCGGCGTCGAGGCGTTCACCAGAGCCGCCGCGAAGGAACTCTCGCCCGACGTCAGGGTGAACGCCATCGCGCCCGGCTTCGTCATCACGCCGCAGAACGCCGATACCTACGCCGAGGGGACGGAGAAACGCGAGCGGATCGACGAGCGGACGCCGCTCGGCCGCGTGGCCGAGCGAGAGGAGATCGTCGGTGCGGCGGTCTACCTCGCGAGTGACGCCGCCTCGTACGTGACCGGCGAGGTGGTGACCGTCGACGGCGGGTTCGCGACGAGCGCGTTCTGACCGAGCGGCCGCCGAACACCTGGGAAGCCACTGTTCAGTATCACTCGGATTCGTTTTTCTCGGTTGTTCGACCGTTCAGTTCTATTGCCGCTTGCAGTGGAAGGTCGCCCTGTACTCGAAGGGCCACCGCTCTGAGTATCCGAACGACTGCGAGACACCACCTACGTTCTGTACGAGTGCTCCCGACTGACGGGAGGAACGACTATGACGGACGGGTGACACACTCGGAGTGAGTGCTTCATGACACATCGCGTCATCCAAGTCGGAACCGGCGGGCAGGGAGCAGCCTGGTGTTCGGAGTTCCTCCCGCCGAACGTCGAAGACGGGCTGATCGACGTCGTCGCCGCCGTCGACATCGACGAGGACAAACACCGGAATGCCGTCGAGCAGCTCGGCGTCGACCCGGCGAACTGTTTCACCGACGTCGAGACGGCGTTCGAGTCGGTCGAGGCGGACGTCTGTACGGTCGTCGTCCCGCCGTGGCTGCACGAGGACGTCGTCGACGTCGCCGTCGACCACGGCGTCCACGTTCTCTCGGAGAAACCCGTCGCCGACACGCTCGAAGCCTCGGTCCGCATCGCCGAGAAGGTCGAACGGGCGGGACTGAAGATGGGCGTGACGATGAGCCACCGGTTCGACCGGGACAAGACCTCGTTTCGTCGGCGACTCCGTTCGGGAGAGACCGGACCGCTCGACTATCTCGTCGGGCGGTTCACCTGCAACGCCCGGTCGTACGGCGCGTGGGGAGCGTTCCGCCACGAGATGGAGGACGTGCTCCTCATCGAGGGCGCGGTCCACCAGCTGGACTATCTCGCGGACATGGCCGGGAGTCGGTGCGAGACGCTCTACGCTGACACGTGGCGGCCCGAGTGGGCCGAGTACGAGGGCGACGTCCAAGCACTCGTCCAGCTCCGGTTCGAGAACGGGGTGCGGGCGACGTGGGAGGGCGCGAAGGCGAACGCGACGACACTCAACGGGTGGGGCAGCGATTACCTCCGCGCGGAGTGTCGCGACGAGACGCTCGTCCTCGACGATCGTGAACTCACCCGGTATCCGTACGACGAGGACCCCGAACGCGTCGTCGGTGGCCGCGACGAGAGCGGCGGCGAGTCGCTCGCGCTCGACGAACAGCCGAAGTGGGCGAACGCGTGGCTCGTCGAGCAGTTCGCCGCGTGGCTGGACGGCGGGGAACCGATTGCGACCAACGTGTGGGACAACCTCCAGTCGGTTGCCCTCGTGGAAGCGGCGGTGCAGAGCAGTCGAACCGGCGACCCCGTGCGGGTGCAGGAGCTGCTCGACGAAACCAAAGAGACGGTCACGCTTTCGTAGCGACCCACAGCGCGTCTTCGGCAGGAACGGACGAAGCAGCCGACGGCTGGCGCGCTACTCGAGGTGGACACCGACGACCGAACTCGCCGGGACGTCGAGCGTGACGGTGCCGCCCTCGGTCTCGACCTGTTCGACCTCCGCGGCGAAGGAGTCGGCGTTGTCGCTCGTCGTGAACTCGCTCGGGTCGGTCCCGGCGAAGAGTATCTCGGCCCCGTCGGCCGCCTCGGCCGCGTCGAGTCCGGTGTCGACGGCGACGGTCCGTGCTTCGAGATCGCGGTTCGAGAGCGTGACGTAGACGCCCCCGTCGCTGTGGGAGGCCGACGCGCTCACGAGTGGGACGTCGGGCGTGTCTGCGTCGACCTCGTGCTCGTCGGTCTCGACAACGGTTCGCAACGCGGTCGCACCGATGTGTGGTGTGTAGAGGTCGAAGACGCGGTAGGTCGGGGTCGCCCACGCCGACTCCTCGTCCGTCTCGACGAGACACTGGAGCACGTTGACCGTCTGTGCGAGGTTCGCCATGGTGACGCGGTCGGCGTGGCTGTTGAAGATGTCGAGGACACCCGCGGCCGACACGGCGTCGCGGACCGTCTGCGGCTGTTCGAGCCCGTTGTCGGCGGTCGCTTGGTCGTGCCAGACGCCCCACTCGTCGACGGCGATACCGATGTCGGCCCCCGGCGCGTAGGTTTCGAGGACGCCAGCCGTACGCTCGATGTCTCCGTCGAGTTGGAGCGAGTTCGAGAACAGCTTGTAGTAGGCTTCCTCGTCGAAGTCGACCGCGTCACCGCCGCTGTAGTAGCGGTGAATCGAGAGATGGTCGACCATGTGGGCGTCGCCGCCGAGACCGGCCATGAACTCGCGGTTCCACGACTCGGTCGTGTGGCCGCACGCGATCAGTTCGAGGCTCCCGTCGCCCATGTTCCGGTCGTAGCCGCGGAGATACTGGGCGAACCGACGGAACTCCAGTGCGTAGTCGCCGGGGTCGTACTTGCCGCCGCAGCCCCAGTTCTCGTTGCCGACGCCCCAGTACGGGACGTCGTACGGCTCGTCGCGGCCGTTCTCGCGGCGTCGGTTCGCGTAGTCGGTGTCGCCGTCGAAGTTGCAGTACTCGACCCAGTCGACCGTCTCGGTCGGTGAGCCGCTCCCGACGTTGCTCGCGAGATACGGCTCCGTGTCGAGGCGTTCACACAGTTGGAGGAACTCGTCCGTCCCGAAGGCGTTGGACTCCTCGAAGACCTCCTCGCGGCCCTGTGCCCACCAGAGGTTGCGTCGGCGCGGACGCTCCTCTCGCGGCCCGATGCCGTCCTCCCAGTGGTAGTCGTCGGCAAAGCAGCCGCCCGGCCAGCGCAACATCGGCAGTTCGATATCTTCGAGCAGTCCGAGTGTATCGGTACGGATCCCGTTCTCTGTCTCGATCTCCGCGTCGTCACCGACCCAGAGCCCGCCATAGATACACCGGCCGAGGTGTTCCGCGAAGTGGCCGTAGATCTCGGGTGCGATCCGGTCTATCTCGTCGTGTGGATGAACGTGAACGTGGTCGACCATACGTTGAACAGCCTTTGGGGAGGTGATAATGACGAACCAATCAGCAATTGTTACCTCAACGAAAGACCGTGTGCGATGTCGCTCTTGTCCGGTAAAGCCGAACGGGAGACACACGAAAACCGGGCCGTCGTAGCAACATAGTGGGCACTGTGTCCGGTATTGCCGGACATTTTGCGATGAATCGGACGAAAGAACGGGTCGTATGTGCGCTCCATTACGCCTCTATCACCGTCATGGCATGGCGGGGTTACCCGGGAGAAGAGTGGGACTTCCCCGACAGAGTCCGATACTGTCCGGCAATTCCGGACAACACATTAGTCACGAGTAGGCGATGTTGACTTCGATGACGTTCGCCGTCCCCATCACGTGGTCCGGAATCTCCGTCTCGAAGCGTTCGCCCTGCATCCGGCTGGCCGGGCCGGAGACACTGACTGCACCGAGCACCTCGCCGTCGCGGAGGATGGGGGCGGCGACGCACCGCATCCCGCGGACTCGCTCTTCGAGGTCGCGGGCGTAGCCCTGCTGGCGGATCTGCTCGAGTTCCTCGAAGAGCGTCTCCTCGTCGTCGATGGTGTGTTCCGTTATCTTCGGCAGTCCGTGACGGTCGAGGATGTCGCGCACCCGTTTCTCGGGGAAGTGTGCGAGGATGGCCTTGCCCATCGCTGTCGTCTGGAGATGGACCCGGTATCCGTTGTACGTGTCCAGCTGGACCGCGTCCGTCCCCTCGGACTTGTAGAGAAACACGCCGCGGCCGTGTTCCTCGACCATGAGATTGGAGTGTTCGCCCGTCTTTTCGGCGAGCTTCTGGACCTCCGGCCGCGCGACGTTGTAGATCTTCATCTGCTGACGGGCGTAGCCGCCGAAGTCTAGAAAGCGCGTACTGGTCCGGTACCGTCCGTTCTCGTTGATCACCAGTTCCAGTTTCTCAAGGGTCCGCAGATGGTCGTGCGCCGTGCTTTTCGCGATGCCGAGATAGTCCGAAATCTCCGTCGCGCCCGCCTCGTCGAGTTCCTGAAGGGCTTCCACGACGTCGAAGCTCACCCGCGTCGACTTCACCGGGATGTCGGTTGTGTCGGTCATGTGGTCTACCGGCTCTACCGACCCTGGACAACTTAAATCTGTCCGATAATACCGGACAAAGAGTTGAGGACCGAACCCGCAGCCCCTACGGCGCGAGGAGTTCGACAGGATGCTGCGTCGGCCGCGAGAGCAAAGCATCCAACTGCTCCAGACAGGAGGTCCCGCTGGCGACGACGGTCCGTTCCTCGTCGGCTCCGAACTGCTCGCGCAGCGGTTCGCCGACGTCCATGCTTAGCTCGTAGTACTCGGACTTGTAGCCGAACGACCCGGCCATCCCACAGCACTCCGTCTCGGAGGCCAGCACGTCGTAGCCGAGATCTTCGAGGACGTGGACCGTGTGGGCTTCGAGTCCAAGCGTCCGTTGCTGGCAGTGGCTGTGGTAGGCGACGGACTCGACCGCCTCACGACCCTCGCCTGCCCCCCGAAGTGCCGACGCGTCCGCGCCGTTGTGCAGGAGACCGTAGACGTACTCCATCACCTCGTAGCTGTTCTCGGACAGCCGCTCCTGAGAGGCGGGTGCGAGGAACTTCTCGTACTCGCGGTCGAACATCGCGAGGTCGGAGGGTTCGACGAGGACGATATCCCGCCCGCCGTCGATGTGTTCGGCGAGTGCCGCGTAGACCTCGTGGGCGTGGCGTTCGGCCGTCGAGACCATCCCTTGCGAGAGCGGCGCGCGGCCGCTGGAGGCGACGTCGGGCACCTGGACGTGGACGCCGAGGGCTTCGAGCGTCCGGACTGCGGCCTTGCCGCGGCTCACCTGCACGTGGTTCGTGTAGAGGTCCGGATAGAGCACGGCCTCGCGCTCGGCGTCGGCGGCGTCGACGCGCGGCCCGCCGCGGGCCTCGAACCAGTCGACGAGCGTCTCGCGCTGGAAGCTCGGCAGCTCACGACGGCGGTCGATGCCGAGCACGCGTTCCATAGCAGCCCGCGCAGGACGCGTGTCCGCCAGCCAGTTTGAGACCGGTGCCGTGGCACTCCCGAGTTTCGCGAGCGTCGAGAAGTTGCCGAAGAACCGCTTTTGGAGGTCCATCCCACCGGGTTCCTCGTCAGGCGTCAGCCCCTCGACGAGCCAGTCCAACTCGGCGGACTCGCCGCGGTTGACCCGGTCGCGGACGACCGTGTTGATCCAGGGGATGTCGATGCCGACCGGACAGGCGTTGACACACCGGCTACAGCCGGTACAGAGGTCGTTGAACTCGGCGGCCGTGTCCAGCCCCTCGATGCCGGCCTCCCAGCCCGTCGCGATGCCACCCGAATAGGTCTCGCCGCCGAAGGCGTGGCCGCCAACGCTCTGGAAGTTGCCACAGACGTTCGAGCAGGCAGAACACCGGATGCAGTACAGCGTCTCTTTCAGGTGCTCGTCCTCGCGCATCTCCATGCGGCCGTTGTCGACGAGCACGAGATGGAAGTCCCGCTCATGCTCGCCCTCGGCCATCGGCGTGTCGGGTTCGTCGAAGTCGACCGGCGGCGACTCGACCGGCGGCGTCAGTAGCGAGATGTAGGAGGTGATGTCCTGGCCGGTCCCCGAGCGACCGATGAGTTCGACGAACGGCTGGAGGTCCTCGACCGAGGGAACCACCTTCTCGACGCCCGCGACGGCGACGTGCGTGTCGGGGACGACGGCGGACTTCCGGGCGTTCCCCTCGCTCGTCACGAGCGCGAGCGTCCCCGTGTCTGCGGTGATGAAGTTCGCGCCCGTCATCCCTACGTCGGCACCCTCGATGAGTTCGCCCAGCTGCTCGCGGGCGAACATCGTCAACTCCTCGGCGGTCTCCAGTTCCTCGTCGAGTTCGTCGGCGAACTGGCTGTTGAACAGGTCGGCAATCTCGGCGCGGGACTTGTGGATGGCGGGCGCGACGATGTGGGAGGGGGCCTCGTCGGCCACCTGCAGGACCCACTCGCCGAGGTCCGTCTCGACGACCTCGACGCCGTCGGCTTCCAGTGCCTCGTTGACCTCCAACTCCTCGGAGGTCATCGACTTCGACTTGACCACCCGCTCGGCCTCCTTGTCGGCACAGACCTCCTGGACGTAGCGGTTTGCGTCCGCGGCGTCGTCGGCGATGTAGACCGTCCCGCCGTTGGCTTCGACGGTCTCGGTCAGCTGGTCGATGAGTTCGGGCAGCCGCTCGATGGCGTCCTCCTTGATGGCCCGCGCTTCTTCTTTCAGTCCCTCGTAGTCTTCGAGGTCGGCGACCGACTCGTACCGGCCGAGGTTGAACCCGCGGGTGTTCGTCGCGACGGCCTCGCCCTCGGTTCGCATCAGCCGCCGGATTTCAGCCGCCTTCGCCGAACGGGACTTACTCATCGTCTCCCCCCGTCTCCGCGCCGCCCGGCTCGTCGGCTGCGTCGTCGACGATGACGACGTGCACCTCCTTCGGGCCGTGCGCGCCCCGGACCAGTTCGCCCATGTCGGCCGTCGCGCTCGGGCCGGTGGCGAGCACCGCGCTCCCGCCCGTCTCGCGGAGTCGCGGCCCCAACTGCTCGAACGCCGCGGCCATGTTGGCGACGATGTCGTCGGCGCGGAGGACGGCGACGTGGCGGTCCGGAAAGAGGCTGGTCTGTTCGCTGCCGAGGCTGTCGGCTTCGAGGACGAGACTCCCGTAGTCGGCGATGGCGAGACTCGCACTCGTGACGCCGGTCGTCGCCGCGCGAAGCTCTCGGGGCGTCGGGTCGGTCGCCACCGCGTCGGGCAAGGCGACGTCCTCGATGGGACCGGCGACCCCGACGGCAGGAGGGCGGACGAGGTTGGCGAGAACCGCCGATGCATCGTCAGCCGTCGTCCGTGTCCACTCGACACCCAACTCGTCGAGCGACGTGCGGAACGTGTTCCCTACTTCGGTGTGCATATCTGTCGCATGGAGAGAAATGATGATAATACTGTGGATTACTGCGGCTCCATCAGGGGTCGGCCGACGGCAACAGCGACTGGCTCCGTATCACGGCTGCCCGCGACGCCGGTGCTTCCCACGGCCGCGGCGGCTGGCGGCGCGACGCCAAGAACAGGCCGAGGACCGACTCGTAACCGCGCTGGGAATCAGTGGACATGCAGTGGGTGTTATCCAGTACAAGCGGACGGCGTCACTCCGTCTCTCGGTCGAGTCTCCCAAGTGGGTGTTCGGAGGGCGAAATATGGTGATATGCTATTCTGTGGTGCGGACAACCGGCCCTACCTGTATCTGAGGGTCTCCTCGCGATGCCAGTTAGGACTGTTGACGGGCGCTGACAGCACCGATACGGGGCAACCAGTAGTAGTGCGACTGTACGTAGAGCGCGTCGGATTCCTTCTCCGGAACGTCCCACTCACTAGTGTCCCAGAACGCTTGCGACTGGTCCTCGACGATGGGGTAGATCGGTAGCGATTGATTCACTGCCCACCCTAGCTCTTTGACCAGCTGTTCTCGTTGACTCTGTTCGGTCACCGTGGCGAGTTCTTGGAGCTTCCCGGTGGTGTCAAACGGAGATGTCTCCCCGCTGGGGTCGCCGAGCGGTGGAACTGGCGGCTCCTCGGGGAAGCCCAAATTCGTGACGGTATCGCTGTTGAGCAACCACGACTGGATGAAGAAGGGCGCGGTCTGCCCGGAGTTGTTCCAGAACCACGGGCACATCTTGAAGTCCGTCGGTCCCCAGTACTGTCCGAAGAACGTCGTGTTCTCGACGTTGGTGTTGGTCGCCTCGATCCCGAAGTCGGACAACTGCTGTGCAACGACGTTGGTGAGCGTTACGTGGTCGCTCCATCCACCGGGGACCGGAATCTCGAACTCGAACGGGTCCCCGTTCGGCTTCATCCAGGTACCTCCTTCCTTGCTGTACCCCTCCTGTCGAAGTAGTTCGGCTGCCCGGTCCGTATCCCTGTACGAGGAGAACGAGTCTGCCTCGTCACCGAGATGCTGACGCCACGTATCGGTGTGGAAACTTCCGACGCCGGCTGGGACTTCAACAGCCGTCTTCGTGATATCGGAGAGTTCCCCAATCGCCTTTTGGTCGATGACATTTGCGACCGCCCGACGGACGTTCCGCCGACCGAAGTCCTCGTCATTGTGGTTGAACGCCATCGAATAGCCGTTGTATGCCGGAATGAGGAACTGGCGGACGGCATCGGGGAGTGTCTCGCGGATCCGACTCGGGAAGATCGTAGTTGTGGTCGCGTCGAGACCAGTGAGGTTCTTCATCGCCGCCCACTGCTGTTGATTCGATCCCATGTACTGCACCTCGTAGTACGGGAAGTTGATCTGGTCCGCCGAGGGGTGATCCTCGTTCTTCGAGAGAGTGAGCACCTGCTGGTTCGCCGACTCGAACTGGAACGGACCAGAGCCGACCGGCTCCTCGATCTCGTGGTCTTGGATGTCGCCCTGCAGCGTGGTCAGCTCTTCTTCGGAGAGATCGTCACTGTACCGTTCGACGAACTGTCCGTACTCGCTCGTCGGTGTGTTGAGCCAACTCTGGGCGAGGATCGTCATGATGACCTGCTCTTGGTAGCTGTCGGCCATCCGGTATTCGACGGTAGTATCATCAACCGCCGTCACCCCGTTGAGGTAGTCCGCGACTGGATACCCGAAGATGCTGTCGATCGTGTACTTGGTGACAATATCTTCGGCGGTTACCGGTTCACCGTTGTGCCAGGTGTCTCCCTCACGGAGGTTGATGGTCAACCTCGTTCCATCGATACTCCACTCTTGGAATAGGTACGGGATAAGCTCCCCCGTGCTCCGATTGTTCCGGAGGAACGGGTCGAACACCATATACCCTCCCTGTTCGGCGTAGTTACTCGGCGCGTAGGGATTCCATCGGAGTTCCGTAGGGACGTATCGGCCCGGAATCGTGAGTGACTGATCCATTAGGCCGTCCCCCGCCCCCTCACTGTCACGGGTAGCGTCGCCGGTACTACTGCTATTGTTGAGCATCCCACTGACTCCAGTGTTGGTCCCCTGACTAGGGGTGTCACCGGAGCAGCCAGCCAGCGCGCTCACACCTGTCAATCCCGTTGCGGCGAGAACTGCTCTCCGACTGACCGGAGACTCCCCGCCTTTGTCGTTGTCGCTCATGTTACATATGAAAGACAATGACATAATTAAATAAATCTTGGGGAGGTCACGGTTCATCGCCGTGGACCGGATCGTCAGCACGGTCAGTGGTCCTCAGAACACGCGACTCCAGTATGACCGGAGTGGCTGTACAGATCGGACCAAGGTGAGCGCGAGGCCCTCTTTTACCCCCCGGAGAACCTGCTTAGTGAAAAGAATCGAAGCAGGGTCTGCAACTCTCTTGGATCGAGTGTTTGAGAGGGGATTGAATGGTAGCTTTGAAAATGTTTGTCAAAGTCTATTTTGTTAAATCACGAAGGTTAATATGGGCGGGTCAGGAACACCCGCTGTATGGTAAGCCGTATCATTAGGAGGCTGGCGCAAGCCATACTCACAGTATACGTCGTTGTTACTCTCACGTTCGGGATGATCCGGCTGATGCCCGGCGGGCCGATGGACTACTTGCGAGGGCAACTCATCCAGTCGACTGGCGGTCAAGTGAGTACCCAACAGATCAACCAACTCGTGGAGGCGTACACTAACGTCAATCCCGACCAACCGCTCTGGTCGCAGTACGCCGACTACGTAATCGAAACTGCGAGCGGGGACTTCGGCCGGTCAATCGTCTACAACGACCCGGTTTCGCAAATTCTCGCCCAAGCGTTGCCGTGGACGCTCCTACTGATGGTGACGTCGCTATTCCTGATGTTCATCATCGGCGTCGGATTGGGTGCCGTGATGGCGTACAACGAGGGGGAGCGGGTCGACCTCAGTGGGACTCTCGTGGGTATCCTGCTCAACTCGATTCCCTACTACGTGGCCGCGATCCTTCTCGTGTACGTACTCGGCTACCAGCTGGAGTGGTTCCCGACCGGCGGACGGATGACTCAATCGACGGTAGTCGGGTTCAACTACCCGTTCATCGCCGGCGTGTTCCACCATGCGGCGCTCCCGATCGTTTCGCTAGTCATCACCGGCTTCGGCGGGTGGGCGCTCAGTATGCGTGGCAACAGTATCCGTATCCTCGGAGAGGACTATCTCCGTGTTGCCGAGTTGCGGGGACTGCCCTCACGGCGGATCTCCCTGTGGTACGTCGGTCGGAACGCGATTCTTCCGATGTACACGGGACTCCTGATCAATATCGGATTCATCTTCGGTGGGTCAGTTATCCTCGAGCAGATCTTCCGATACCCCGGCGTCGGGTACTATCTCTACACCTCAATCGGGGCACGCGACTATCCGCTAATGATGGGCGGATTCCTCGTCATCACCATCACCGTCGCAATCGGTGTGTTCATCGCCGACGTGACGTACGGCTACATCGACCCGCGAGCAGGGGGGGAAGGCAATGAGTCATACTGAGACAACCACCGACGACAATCAGCCGGGAGAGGGGGAAAATTCGCTGTTTCAGGTCGAATCGGAGATCGAGCGGACACGGTCGGAACGGTACCGCCAGTGGTTCGAGACGTGGATCCTCGCGTCGGTCCGGATCGCGTGGGAGGACTGGCGCATCCGAGTCGGATCTGCCATCATAATTGCGTATATCTTGATGGGAACGGTCGGGGTACTGCTCACTGATCCGCCAACGATCGGCCAGGGGGCACGTTTCATCGGGCCGTTCGAGAACTGGCAGTTCCCGCTCGGCACCGACAACCTCGGACGGGGGATCATGGCCCAGATCGTCCACGCGACGCCGTGGATGCTCCAGATGGTGCTCGCGGGCGCAGTGTTCTCGACAATACTCGCAGTGGCCGTTGGTACTGTTTCGGGATACAAGCGCGGCACCGTCGACAGCGCGCTGATGACGATCACGGACATCGCGATGACGATTCCGGGCCTGCCACTCGTCATCGTCCTCTCGGTACTGCTCCAACCGCGGAATCCGCTCGTGATCGGGATCGTTCTCGCGATCAACGCTTGGGCGGGGCTGGCACGTTCGATCCGGTCGCAGGTACTCACCCTCCGAGAGGAGTCGTACATCGAAGCCTCACGGACGATTGGCGTTCCGACGTCCATCATCATCAGAGAAGACCTCCTTCCAAATCTGATGCCTTACGTGGTGGTCAACTTCATTCAGGCGGGCCGGAACGTGATCTTCGCATCGGTCGCGCTCTACTTCCTCGGTCTGCTCCCCACGTCAGGTCCGAACTGGGGCGTCATGATGAACCGAGCGTACACGACCGCAGGCGCGCTTTACACCGCGGAGACGGCGTACTGGTTGATCTTCCCGATGGTCACGGTTATCCTCCTCGTGCTCGGACTAATCTTGTTCGCCCAGGGGACCGACCGGCTGTTCAATCCCCGCGTCCGCGCCCGTCACGCGGGCGAGGGCAAGGAGATGAAAGCGACGTCGGGCGACGGTGAAGACACCACACAGGGGATGTTCTAGTTCATGAGTACACACAACTCACAGCAGACGGCAGCGTCGGAAGAGGACACGATTGTCACGACACGCGACCTCTCGGTGTCGTACGACCTCGAACGGGGGGAGTCGCGCGTACTCGACGGCGTCGACGTCGACATCAGGCGCGGCGAGATTCTCGGCGTCGTCGGCGAGTCGGGGTCGGGCAAGTCGATGTTCGCCTCTGCGTTGCTCGATGCGGTCCCGGAACCGGGGCTTACGATGGGTGACATCCAGTACTATCCCGAGCGCGGTGAGACGATTGACGTACTCGACCAGACCGACGAGGAACTCCGCCAGATGCGTTGGGAGGACATCTCGATGGTGTTCCAGGGCGCGATGGACTCGTGGAACCCGACGATCACTATCGGAGACCACTTCGAAGAGACGCTGAAGGCACATCGCGTGCCAAAGGGAGAGGGGATGGAACGCGCGCGCCAGCTCATCTCCGATGTCTATCTTGACCCCGATCGCGTGCTCAGTTCGTATCCACACGAGCTATCGGGCGGGATGAAACAGCGCGCGTTGATAGCACTCTCCCTGCTCCTCGAACCGGAGGTGTTGGTGATGGACGAGCCGACGGCCGCACTCGACCTGTTGATGCAGCGGTCGATTATCGCGCTGCTATCCGACCTACAGGAGGAGTACAACCTGACGATGGTATTCATCACACACGACCTCGAACTCGCGTCCGGACTCGCCGACCGTATCGCGGTGATGTACGCGTTCGGATTTTGTGAGATCGGACCCGCGAACAAGGTGATCCACAGTGGTGGTCACCCGTACACACGCGCGTTGATCAACTCGACGCCCAATCTCAACACACCAGTCGAGGAGATGGAACCGATCGAGGGTGAGAGCCCGGATCCGGTGAACGTCCCCGACGGCTGTTCGTATCACCCCCGCTGTCCGCTCTCGGACGAGCACTGCATCGAATCCAACCCCACAATGAGACCAACACCGTCTGACGAACGTGACGCACCGCACGAGGCGACCTGTCATTACACCGACAAGGTCCCAGAGGAGATCCCGCTTCACATTGAGGGGGTGCGCTACGATGAGCGGGAGTGACCGCACTACCGACGACCGTGACGTGGTCGTCTCACTGGAGGACGTCAAGGTTCACTTCGAGACAGAGAGCGGGTTCTTCTCCGATACCGAGACTGTCCAAGCTGTCAACGGCGTGGACCTCGACATCTACGAGAACGACGTGGTCGCGCTCGTCGGCGAATCTGGCTGTGGGAAGACGACACTCGGCAAGACCGCTATTGGACTCCAGCGACCGACCGAGGGGAGCGTCAAGTACCGAGGGCAGGACATCTGGGAGGCACGCGACGGTGAGAAGGATGCAGAGATCCCGTTTGGAAATATCCGCCGGGCGCTCCAGATCATCCACCAAGACCCCGGGAGTTCGCTCAACCCCAATCGTCGGGTACTGAGTACACTCGAACGCCCGCTGAAAACGTGGTACCCAGAAATGTCGACCGACGACCGCGAGGCGCGTATCTACGGGATGCTCGAACGCGTCGGCATGAAGCCCGCTGCCGACTACGCGGGCCGGTACCCGCATCAACTGAGTGGTGGCGAAAAACAGCGAGTCGCGTTGATTCGTGCACTGCTGATGAATCCCGACCTCATTTTAGCCGACGAGGCGGTCAGTGCACTCGACGTCAGCCTCCGAGTCGACATGATGGACCTGCTGCTCGAACTCCAAGAGCAGTTCAACACCTCGTTCCTGTTCATCAGCCACAATCTCTCCAACGCCCGGTACTTGACGAAGAAGACGGGGGGCCGAATCGGGATCATGTACTTGGGACAGATGGTCGAGATCGGGCCGACCGAGCGCGTCCTCGGTAATCCACAACATCCGTATTCGAAGGTACTCCGGTGGGCCACGCCGGACCTCACTAACGACGCGACGGACGTCTCGGAACCGCCGATTCGTGAAATAGACATCCCCGATCCCGTCAACCCGCCATCCGGCTGTCGGTTCCACACGAGATGCCCACAGGCGCACGAGGCGTGCGTTGAACAGGAACCGACGTTGGAAGAGGCAGCCGAGCAGTCGAACGACGACTACGCCGCGGCGTGTTTCCGCGTCTACGACGAGAGCCACGACTACTGGCACACCCCACCGCTTGAAGGAGTCGAAGAGGCCCCTGATCCCGAGGAATTCCTGACAGACGAGGCAGACGGTCGCGATCGGAGACAGAGCGACAACTGACTGCCTCTACTCCAATCGCTCTCCCTGTGATAGTTGGAAGGGGAAGAACAGCCCGTCTGCTGGAGCGAGTTCGAGTCTTTCATGAAGCGGCCTACCGCCGATCAGCTCACCTTTTATCCCACGATTGACGCTTTGCGCGTTCGATTTCCCGTTGTCTGAGCCGATAGAGCACAAACGAGACCGGGATCAACGTCGCGACGATCAGTACAAGGGTAAGAACGACGACCACGTATCCGGGGTCAGAGGGGCCGAGAGAGGCCACAACTAACGCGACGACGGCCAGTAGACCAAACAGTAGGTCAGCGACTGCGATGCCGAACCAGAGATAGCTGAAACTCTCCATGACGTCCCAGAACTCCTCCCATGACCAACTTGACTCCGACATTAGTATTCATCCGTATCTGTGCGTCGACCCTCTTAATTCACGTGTCTCCACCGACTTCAGCTCTCAAACTCCCAGCGTGTAGAGTCGATTCGAACGTTACGGCGCGACGATCCGAACAGCGTCGGTCTGTGCTCTGTCCGTCGTTCCGACAGCGATCGCTTCAGCGTCAACCGTCCGAATAGAGTCGCTGATTTTCATCCGACCCCCCACTCTTCAGTACCATCAACTATTAACATAGTTTCAGTTCAGACGCCTAATGTGTTCTGAATGTCAGAACAAGTTTCCCCGTTTCTGCATCCGAAATCAGTCTCTACTTACGCGATTTACAGCCCTAGCTATGTAATGTTCTGCCAGATGAGATTCTCTGTAAGAGAACAGTAGTCAACGAGTAGACTGGTTCAGTCTGTGGTCAACAGACTCCAACTGGTGCTATCTCTTTTTTCTTTAGTAGCATCAGATCGTCGAACACGAGGAGACGTTGGTGCTACTCAGGGCTGGCCAGTAACCAACGAGTGAACAGCATTTCCACCACGTTGGTTACCCTATCCAGAATGTCTACCCAGCGATACATTTTCACAACCTACCTGAGTCCGGTAGTCCGTGTCACTTACACTGGCGAAGACAGCACCGAGGCCGAGACTCGGTCGCCGTCGTCGGCTCGGACGACGCGCCATCGAATCGCTCGGACAGGCTGTTCAGAACACCGATCGCTTAGACCGTCCGCACACACTGATAGAAACAGAAGTAATCAGACAAAATATTCAATGGTTCAAGTCGAAGTCGGATCCGACGGGCGAGCGCGACGCCAGTGTTGACACCGCCACTGCTCGACGGGTTCTTCTGCCGACCCTTCGGTCTCGACCGGGATCGACGGACGGTTGGGAGTGAAGTAGGTACATCCCGTCGAAAAACGACAGAATCCGGCTCGGACGGCCGAGACGTCACGACGAACTCACGGACTCACGAGCTCATGAACTGCGACGGAAGAGTGACATCTCGAACTGTCTCGACTGAAACGCTAGATTCGCGCATGCTGGCCCGCTTCCCGCGAGGTTTCTGTACATTGTGTTGTTATGGATCGACCTCTCCAGCCCACGTGGCTGGACGTGCTTACTCGACCTGCGTACCGGGGCCAGTGACCCCTGCGGCGACTCGACAAGCATGGTTGCCAACCATGTGAAGTGGTTCGTTCTGTAGTCGCATTATTGTCCAATAAAATGAGTTTCTAGTCTTTTTTTGAATTCTTGCTCGCCTCATACAGGATCACCGTGCCGACCACAGTATCTCGATGCTCGCTCTATCGCCTGAAGACGGTGGCGTATACTTCGAGTGGATGGGGCGACGGGAGTTCGAGGTCGGTGATTTCGGTGGCTTGTGGAAGTGCAACCGATGTTTGCTCTTCGAGTCTCAGCGACGGAGCTCGCACGCCGCGCCGACGTCCACTGAAGTACCGTTCTCCGTGCGCGAGCCTCAATTCGACATCGCGGACTCGTCTGGATTTTGTGAGTTCACGTAATGTGGCACGTAGCCGGAGACTGAGAAACCGCTCCTCACCAGCGATTTTTCTGCCCCAAAGGGTGCGGAGCATTCCAAACCTGGAGTGCTCGCGAGAAATTCATGGCGACGAGTGACTACGCAGCGGTGTCCTTCGACGACTCCGACACCCGACGTGACGAGATGCACAGTACCATCGAACAGTGGATCGACGACCTTGTCGATAGTTAGTCTGTTGCTGTAGTCACGACGGGATGATCCGCCTCCAGTAACACTTGTTGGGTCGTACTTCCGAAGATTGCTTTCCCAACGGGGGACCGGCGTTTCGACCCCAGCACAATAAACCGCGGCTCGATGTGGTCGGATTCGGCGAGAATTTTATCCGCTGGATTCCCCACACGCCCGCGTGTTTCAACGCGGTCTCGATCGTATCCGTCCAGTGACTCGTTGATGACTTTCCGTGCGATATCGGCACCGCTCTGTTCCTTCTGATTTATGGATATTTTGTCGAAGTTCGGGATCGAACTGAGTGCTTGCTTGTGTTCGTCGAAGTCCTCCTGTGGAATCACATGGATTGCAAGAAGGACATCGTCATACGCTTCTGCGAGGTCGTATGCGGTCGAGACGACAGCTCGGGAGTGGTCGCCCTCACCGATTGCTGTGAGTATTGTCATGGATTGTTTCGTCTGGTTCTCCAGTATTGCGAACGGGCGAACACCGAATCAACGCTTCCCCGATAGGCAACGATAAGTACCGGCGTTTATCAGGCAGAGGGGTGTCTGAGACCGACACATCTTGGAAAAAAAAAAATTGCTGCCGTCACGCCGAATGGACCCCGGATAGAGGGAGACAGGGCGACTTCTGGTTAGCTCGAACTGGAGAAGTCAGGCTGGTCGAGGTCGGTTCGCCGTTTGTACGTATTCCCATCTTGGATACGCTCGACGAACGCTCCCCATGCTTCGCCGTTCGGATAATGGAGGGTATCGTTGTTCCACGTGTACCCCGCTTTCTCGAGGATGGTTCGTGCTTTGTCTGTATCGTAAGCGTAGCCCTCGACGTTCGAATTATACCACTTCGAGTGAAGCGGTGAGGCGGGGTTCTGTCCTTCGGCCACGGTCGCTCGGCCGCCGAGCACGTCTTCGACGAAGCCCTCATTGTCAATCGAATGCGCCAGTGCTTTCCGGAATTCCTTGTCCCGGATGATCGGCACGAGGAAGTTTAGCTTCGTGTCCAACGGGGCGAAGTTCTCGACCGTAAACTTCTCCACCGCCGGTGATTCCGTGGCGCGCTCAGCCTGGCTGATCGAGAGCGTCCCGTCGATAGAGTGGATATCGCCGCTGTTGATAGCCCCGATCATGGCGTCGGTGTTCCCGACGTTCGACCAGATGAGTTCGTCGATGCCGTCGCCGCTCGCGAAGTCGTCACCGAGCACCTCGGAGCGGAACTCGTCGTCCCATTTCCAGTTGTTGTCCCATTTTTTGACGCGGAAGCGCGAGCCCTGACTCCAACTATCGAACTGGAACGGTCCCGTTCCGATCGGCGGATCCGGTGTGTGCTGAGAGGGCGTATCGATGTCTTCCCAGCGGTGTTCGGGGATGATGACGCTGTTGACGGCACTGTGTGAGATGAACGTTGGGTTGGGGTTTTTCAGGTTGAACCGAATCGTGCCACCGCTACCCTCGGAGACTACCTCCGCGCTCTCGACCGGATTGTAGAAGAGGGTCTGGTTGATCGCATCGTTCTCTGTGTAGTACTCGACGGTGAACTTCACGTCGCTCGGTGTGAACTCTTCTCCGTCGTGCCATTGAACGCCTTCACGAAGCTCGAAGTCGACCGTGGTGTCGTCGATGAACTCCCAGTCGGTCGCCAGTGCTGGGACCAACTGGAGGTCTGGGCCGACGTCGAGCAGTCCGTCGTAGATGTACCGGAGTGTGAAGTCCTCGGGTCCACCTCCTCCCCACGGAAGGTTGAGAGTGTCCATCGTCGTCGTGGTACCCTTGACGTAACTCGTCTCGTCGGTGTTCGGCTGGAGGTTGGGTTCGGACCAGGGGATCGTGTCTCGCGTCGGTCCGTTCCCAGGCATGTTCACGTACCCCTCGAACTTCTCTGTGTTCGCAGCCGTGACGAGGTCCGGGAAGAACGGGATGATTCCCGCGACGTCATCGGAGAAAATCTGTTGGGCTTCTTTGATCAGCTCGACGCGCTTCTCCTCGTTCCCCGTTGTGATCGCTTGCTCACTGAGCACCTCCTGCATACGCGGGTGCCACCATTTCTCGTAAAATGACGGGCTTCCCTGATGTTTGCGCATCAACAGTGCCACGGGACTAACCGCGCGGATCGGGTCCGGTCCGTGGATGCTCATCGAGATCACAGCTTCGAGTCCGGCAGGTGCCCAACTCTCTGCGTATAGTTGATTGAGGGGGCGGTTGTTCAGATCCGTTGAAGCACCAAGCTGGTTGAATCCCTCTTGGAACATGAACGCATACTGTTGCATCCACGGGCTGACCTCGCGGGAGTACTCCATCGAGATGGGATCCACCGCCGCCCCCGCGCTCGCAGTACGGCTAATCGGTGGCCCCTGGGAATACTGCTCGTCACTGACGTGCGGCCAGTCGTCGCGCCAGTACTGTGATTGAACCTCAGCGGGCACGCCATCTGGAACCTCCGGGTCGACCGAATCAGAGTTACTCGAACCCGAACAGCCAGCGAGCGCGCCCATACCGGCGACGCCCATCGCCGTAACGCTCCGCAGATACGTCCGCCGAGTTGTTGTGGTCGAGTCGGTGCTGTTCTGCTTTGGCCCGTCTAGCCTGTCACTGTCTTCCATGACATCCGATTTAATACCCCCAAAATAACATTAGTGTACTCACGATTGGCAGTGAACCACATTATTCTTTATAAGCTATGCTATACTCCGGCCACAAGAATAGTCTCTCAGGGCGAAATGTCGTGTTGAACCGCACAACTGTCCTATCGATCTTATCGCGCTGAATCGGCCCGTGTCTGAGAGGGACGTGCCCGAAGCTCCGGTCGTCGACCGTCAGGACTTACCCCGCAGTCAAAAGAGTGAACTGGTTTCTGGAACCCTCGAACGTACTCTCATCGTCGTCTGCCCGCTTCAGGGAACCGAACGTGGAACCGAGTCTATGGTGTACAGCTCCTCCCGCTCGCGTGTCCGAGCTGTGGGAGTTCGAGCAGTCAGCGGGGGTTTCGAGTAGGTCTGTGATGCAGATAGTACCGGCCCAGCGACAGCACGTATCCACCCCCATATAAAAACCGATGATATTCTATGGCATTCGTAATCGGATTGATGCCCACGGCTGGTCAAGGGTGGAACGCAATGGCACGGAAGCAGCCGCATCAACGTGAGGCTATCGCACGGGCAGGCAGGGAGAGCACTCCCGTGATTCATCCATGAGTGCCTTCAGACGGTTCCTGCTGAAACGAATCGCAATCTCCATCGGGCTGGTACTCGTCGCGACATCAGTGATTTTTCTGGTCCTTCGACTCCTGCCGGGGAGTCCGTTTACCGCACTGTTCACGACGGGAAACATCGGGCCGGAACAACAACAGGAGATTCTCGAACTCTACGGCCTGACTGAACCACTCTGGAAGCAGTACCTACTGTACATCAAAAATATGCTGACGCTCCAGTTCGGGTACTCCATCCAGAGTAGTTCGAGCGTCTGGTCGATCATCGGCCCGAAGCTTCTGAACACACTCATCCTCCTCGTTCCGGCACTCGTGACGACCGCGATTGTGAGCAGTGTCGCGGGGATGTATGCTGGCTGGAACCGGGGATCGAAGTTCGAGAAGCTCAGTATCGTCGTGTCGACGTTCTTCCGCTCGACTCCAATCTTCATCAGTGGTCTCCTGTTCCTGATCATGTTCGCCTACACGCTGAATCTGTTCCCACCGTTCGGGATGCGAAGCGTCACGGCGGAATCGACAGGGATCGTTGACACGTATCTCTCAATCGACTTCCTCCATCACTACATACTCCCGTTCAGTACGGCGGTATTGTACTACAGTGGCGACTTTCTGTTGCTCGCCCGAAACGGGGTCGTCGAGAAGAAAGGCTCCGAATTCCTCCAGCTTCACAAGGCCAAGGGGCTGACTGAACATGAACAGCTCGCACGTGCCGGTCGGAACACGATGTTGCCGCTGCTGACTTACTTCGCACTCCGGCTCGGGATGATCTTCCAAGGCCTCATTCTGCTAGAGGTGGTGTTCGGATGGCCGGGGATTGGCCAAGAGCTTGTGAAGGCCATCTCCCAACAGGATTATCCGCTCGTCCAGGCGGCCGTATTCATCATGGCCCTCGCCGTGATCACGATGAACCTGATCGCAGACATCCTATACGCGCACTTCGATCCGAACGTCGATGCCAGTGGTGGTAGTGTATGAGCATTACGAACTTCTCCATCAACGACACCGTCGACCGACGCCTCGAACAGGCAAAAAAGCAATTTTGGTACCTCCTTCAGGACCAGTTAGCGGCCAGCGGGCTGGTGATTCTGGCCGGGTTCTTCTTCCTGGGAATCTTCGGCCCGATGTTAGCCCCGCACTCACCGTTTAATTATCAGGTGACGAACGCGCAGGGAGAGATCCTTCGACTCAGTTCGCCGAGTGTTGCGGCGCCGCTCGGGACGACTTCTTTCGGACAAGATATCCTTAGTCAGTTCCTCGTCGGCGCACGGCCGACATTCATCGTTGGGCTGCTTGGCGGTGTTGGAACGTCCGTTCTCGGGTTCCTCGTCGGACTAACAAGCGGGTACTTCGGTGGCTACGTCGACGAGGTGTTGATGCGGTTCACCGATTTGACCTATTCGCTGCCGCTGCTACCGATGGCACTGCTCATACTCACGTTCGTCGAGCCGAACATCCTGATTATCACGCTCATCATAATGCTCTTCCTCTGGAAGATTCCAGCTCGCGTCGTTCGCTCGGAGGTACTCTCCGTTAAACAGCGAACGTTTGTAAAGTCCGCCCGCGCGAGCGGTGCCAGCGACCTGCGGACGATGTTCGTACACGTCGCGCCGAACGTCCTCTCGATCGGCGTGCTGTACACAGCGTACGGCATTGCGTGGTCGATCGCGGTTCAGGCGAGTCTCGCCTTCTTGGGTTTCGGCGACCCGACGACGACGAGCTGGGGACAGATGCTCAGAGCCGTGTTCACGTCAGGTGCGATACGCACGGCTTGGTGGTGGGTTCTCCCGCCAGCACTCGGTATCGCGTCCGTGACGACCGCGGTCTTCCTCGTGGGACGGGCGTACGAAGAAATCACCAACCCGGAAATTAGAAACCAATGACATTACTGAACGTCGACGACATGAAGGTAACGTACGAAACAGCCGATTCCAAGGTTCACGCCGTCAACGGAGTCTCCTTCGATGTCGAACACGGCAGCAACTACGGTCTCGTCGGTGAGAGCGGGTCGGGGAAATCGACCATTGCACAGGCGATTCTGGGTCTGTTGCCCGACAATGGGACCGTCGAGGCGGGCTCGCTCGAATTCAAAGGGGAAGACATCACCCAGATGTCCGAGACAGAAAGACGCAACCTCCTATGGGAGGAGATCGCGTACATTCCACAGAGTGCGATGGACGCACTGGACCCGGTAATGACGACTGGTGACCAGATCAAACAGGCCATCACGAAACACCGGAAGGTTTCGGACGCCAAGGCCGAAGATCGAGTCAAGGAACTCTTCGAACTCGTCGAACTCGATCCCAGCCGTATCGACGAGTATCCACACGAGTTCTCCGGTGGGATGCGACAGCGGGTGACGATTGCGATGGCACTCGCGCTCGATCCCTCGTTGATCATTGCGGACGAACCGACGACTGGCCTTGACGTCATAGTTCAGGACAAAATCGTCCACAAGATCAACGAAATCCAAGAGGAGATCGACGCGTCGCTGCTCTTGGTGACCCACGACATCGGCGTCATCGCCGAGACCTGCGAAGAACTTTCCGTGCTGTACGGGGGGAAGGTCATGGAACAGGGCAACGTCGGGAACATACTGACGAACCCGACGAACCCATACACGATGGGGCTGAAAAGCTCCTTCCCAGAGTTGGATGATACGAATAACACGCCCGTCGCCATTCCGGGATCCCCCCCGGACCTCAATGCGGAACCGACGGGGTGCACGTTCAAAGACCGATGTCCGTTTGCGGAGCAGGAGTGTGAGGAATCGGTCCCACCGCTCGAAGAGATTCCGAACCGGAATCAGCGCTCCGCCTGCCACTTCGTCAACAAAGCTGCAGCGATGCGCGAGGAGGCAACTGACCCGGAAACGTGGGGCATCCAGCAGAACCCTGGCAAGAAGGATATCGGCAGACCGGTGCTCGAAGTCGACAACTTGGAGAAACACTACGAACTCAAACAGGGAATCATCGAAGGGCTGAAGCAGACCCCGCCGGACACGGTCAAAGCGGTTGACGGGGTCTCTTTCTCCGTGAACGAGTCCGAAATCTTCGGAATCGCTGGCGAAAGCGGCTGTGGCAAATCAACGCTCGGGGAGACAATCGCGTTGCTCGAAGAGCCGACCGGCGGCCAGATGCGATTTGACGGCAGAGATGTCGACGAGTATCAGAAAGATATCCAGTCGTTCCGCAAGCAGGTACAGATAATCTTCCAAGACCCGTTCGATTCGCTCAATCCGCGGCTAACGGTGCGGCAGTTGGTCGAAGAGCCCCTCACGATCCACAACTATGATCCCGATGACCGTGAGCAGAAAGTCGAGGACACGCTGGAACGTGTCGGACTCGAACCGGCGTCAAAGTTCCTCTCTCAGTATCCACACGAACTCTCGGGTGGGCAGCGGCAACGCGTCGCTATTGCTCGGGCACTCATTCTCGAACCCAAACTGCTGGTCTGTGACGAACCGGCATCGATGCTCGACGTCTCGCTAAAGGTAAATCTCCTGAACCTATTTCGCGAACTCTCGGAAAAAGAAGACATCAGCATCATCTACATCTCACACGACCTGGCCAGCCTTGCTCACGTCTCCGATCGCTTAGCGATTATGTATCTCGGCCGGTTTATGGAGATCGGTGAGACGGATCGACTCGTCTCCAATCCGAAGCATCCATACACGTCATCGCTACTTGAAGCGTCGCCAGAGAAGGATCCCTCGATTACGAGGGAACGAGTTCTCCTAGATGGGGAGCCGCCGGATCCCATTGACCTCTCCAGTGGATGTAAGTTTGCTGAGCGGTGTCCGAAAGCCCAGCCGGAGTGTTTCGACGCGGAACCGGACCTTGACCAGACGGGGAAAGAGGAACAATCGGTGGCGTGTTACTTCCCGGTCGAGGGGGAGCGATTACACTCAGAATTAAAACAAGAGTTGTAGGCTCGTCATTCGAGAACCGCCTTGAGAAGCGCGTGTTCCGCATCACGAAGCCGCTGACTGAATGTGGACTGTGCGACCTCAAGCTTTTCTCCGACTTCGCTGGCCGTCGCTTTCCGAGGGCTATCGAAATACCCCATCTCGTACGCCGTTTCGAGAGCCTCAACCTGCTTGTCAGTTAACTCACTGAGAATGCTGCTCATCCGCTGTGCAGTGTTGAGGGTAGTGCCGAAGTCGGTCTCTTGAGTGACCTCCAGAAGCTCAAAGTTACCCAACTTGTCTTCAACCTCCTCGCCTAATCGCTGAAAGTTGTCCCAGACGTCGACACTCACGACAACGTGTAGCAACTGGTCTTTGAGTATGATTTTGTTTGGGATGGCTTTGTTCCGAAGAAGAAGGTTGAGGATGAACGGGTATGGTTCGAGCGAGAACACCATGAGCTGCGTTCGATTTGTATTCGTTACTTTATCGCTGGCTTGGTGCTGGTGGAATAGAACTGTGCCCTGGATGTTCTGGAATATCTCATTGAAATCGTACACTCCGTCAGTTGAGACTGTAAGCGACAGAAACCACTTGCCCTCCTCGACGAAGAACGCGTCGTCAAGTGTAATGCTCTTACTATCGATGGCCTGATTCAGGCGCTTCAGGGTTCCAGTCGGCTGTGTCTTGAATCCTATACGGAGCACCGACTTAGAGTAGTTGAATACTGCATTATAAAAGGATACGTTCGGTAGCCCTTAAGACGGCATCTCCGCTGAGGCTCCGACACGAAACTGATTGGCTCTGTGCTCACCAACTTGCGGCTGCGTGAGCGATTCCGCAAATCAAATATCTACACCTGACGGATCGGTTGTGATGAGGCTGGAGTGATTCCAGACCGAGGGGGGTCATGTCAAGTATTCATTTGATGAATCCGGAGGAATTTTTCTCAGGAAAATCATAGGGCAGGTATCCACTCGAGTACCGACCGGTTCGTCCCACACGCATCCAAGCAGTTCGACGACATCTATTTACAACCCACCCGAGTCCGGTAGTCCGTGTCACTTACACGGGCGAAGTCTATCGATTCTCTCTACGAGGAATGCAAGGCGTTCGACCTTGTGCTCGTACCGGACGCGCCGATGGCAAGTGCCCTGAATCGGCGTCTGGACCACCCCCACTTCGGACCGTTCGCAATCACGCCACGTCGGCTGGCGGCCCGACGTCGAGAAGAAGCCGAGGATCGACTCGCGTTTCTCGAACTCATCCGGACGACCGACCTCGGCTGGAAAGAGACGGCCTACGCGGTCGGTAACATCCTCCAGTGTTGGGAGTATCAGGGGACGGCTGACGCCGTTCTCGACTATGAACAGTTCGCGACAGCGGCGACCCGCACCGCTGTCGACTGCATCGCCGATATGGACACGACGTCCAGACGCCTCACCGAGTACAGCATCGACGCCGAGACGTCGGTCGCGGTCGTCGGCTTCGAGCAACTCACGGAACTCGAACGGTCGGTTCTCCCTTCGGACTACGAGACGGTCGACCCGTTCACCGAAGAGCCGTTCGACCAGCCACCGTTCCGAATCTTCGACTCACCGGCCGCAATCGTCGACGTCGTCCTCGACACCGTCACCGAGGAGAACGCCGACGACGTGGCTGTCGTCCTCGATGCCGCCAGTCAGTACTCCTCGCTCGTCGAGTCGGCGTTCGAAGCCGCGGGCGTCCCGTACTACGGCGGGCCGGGCTTCGCCGACGATGCACGCCACCGCGCGTTCCTCCAACTCCTCCGAACCGCCCACGCTGGCCGAGAGACGCGGGTTGGCGACGTCCGACCACTCCTCACCCAGCTCGGGATGGCCATCGATATCGAACACGACGAGAAGCGTCTCTCGGATCTCGACCGGCCGGAAGTGGACTGGCTCCTCGACTTCCGTGACGAGATTCCCTCCAGTACGTTCGCGGAAGCCATCGATGCATACGAGGCGGTCACGGACACCACCACCGACGCGTTCCGAGACGAACTCGCGACGCTGGGTCTCCTCGACGTCACCGTCACCGAACCGGCAGTCGACCGACTGGAGTTCTATCTGCAGTCGTACGAAGTCCCAGTCGAGCGTGAGAACGAGGGTGTCCTGCTGGCCGATGCGAAATCGGCCGCCCACGTCGACCGCGCCGTCGTGTTCTATCTCGGGCTCGACGAGGGGTGGACACAGTCGTCGCCGCGTCGGCCGTGGGTCGACCGAGACCAGGAGTTCGAGCGGAACATCCGGCAGTTCCAACGCCTCCTGCAGAACGGCGTCGACCAGTACTACCTCGTGCAGGACACCGCCGGTGGGTCGCCCGTCACCCCGTGTCTCTACTTCGAGGAGCTGTTCGACGAGGAGTTCGACCGGTTCAGTGACTTGGACTCACTGCAGCACACACGAGTCTCCCGGCCGACGCAGGACGGGTTCGACAGGGAACCGCTCGACGTCCCACCCGAAGAGGCCACCGCCCTGAGCCAGTCGAGTCTGAACACTTACGTCAACTCTCCCCGCGATTACTTCTTCAGTCGACTCGTCGACAACCCCGATAAGGAGTATTTCAGAGAGGGGAACCTGTTCCACGACTTCGCAGAGTTTTACGTCTCGCATCTGGACGTCGTCACGACGGACACGCTCGACGAGGTTGCAGACGTCATGCTCGAAGAGGTCGACCCGTTCCTCCGCGGCGTCGACCGGGAGGTCCGACTCACCAAGTACCGCATCGGTCTCCGAACCATCGTCGAGTTCCTCGAAGCGAATCCGCCGCAGGGTGACGGCCTGGCGACGTCGGACAGTGGCTGGGGAGAGAACTTTTTCGCCGAGTATTACGACCGTCCCATCGACGCGTCGCACACCGAACGCTGGTTCGAGAACACCGACCTCGGAGTGAAGGGGAAGATCGACCTCGTCCACAGCCCGACCCGACTCCTCGACTACAAAAGCGGGTCGAAGAAGTCGGCGTACTCCGTCGTCAAGCACTCGGCGTTCGACCCACCGAGCGACAGGCCGAACTTCCAAGCACTCCTCTATCTCGCCCACCAGCGGACCGAGCATCCGGACGAGCAACTACAGTTCACCTTCTTCCACTTCCTTGAAACGCTCGACGACGTGGTGACTGGTGACGGGTCGCTCGACGACTGCCTCACGACGGTCACGTACCACCCGGTCAGCTACGAGGAGTATATCGCGAGTCCGGCTGTCTTCACCGAACTGCAGGAAGACGCCGCCAACGACTGCAACAAGACCTTCTCGAAGTCGACGTACGAGGTGTATCAGGCCGTGTTGGATGCGCACGAGTTCCCGGATGCCAGCGACAGCGACGAACTCGTCGACTCCGAGTTCGGCGAAGCACTCACCGACCGACTGGTCGCTGACGTCGGGGACTACAAATACGTGAAAAACGGCTGCAAACAGGCTCTGAGACATCTCCGTCGGATTCGCGACCGGAACTATTTCGCTGGCGACGTGGACGCGTTCGAGCAGTTCGTCCGCGAGCGGCTGTCGGAGTTGAACGGCCGTCGTGCCGGTGACGAGCGGTTCCCGGTTCAGGGACTCGGTGGTGACCCGAACTACCGGTACGTGGACAACCGAGACTGCATCCTTGAGGGTGGTTCGCGATGACCGCACCGAACGACCGCCAGCAGGACCTCATCGACAGCAAAGCGGGCATCCACGTCGTAGACGCCGGTGCCGGGACCGGAAAGACGTTCACCGTCACCCGACGCTACGCGGAGATCGTCGACCAGGACGACGTCGAGCCGGAGGACGTCCTCCTCGTAACGTTCACCAACAACGCGGCGACGGAGATGCGAGAGCGAATCGTCGCCAACTGTGACTACGGGATGCGCGAACTCTCCGACGCGCCGATCCAGACGTTCCACAGCCTCTGTCACGACATCCTCATGGAACACGGCTTCGAGGCCCCGACGCTCCTCGGCATCGACGACCGGATTACGGGGTCCACGCGCGTCCTCGAAGACGAGAACGTCGAGCGAGAGCGGTTCCGCGAGTTCGTCCGTCGGTTCAGCGACGACCATCCCGAACACGACGACTTCTTCCGCGCCGTCGACGAGCCGGTCGAACTCCTCGGATTGATCAATCAGCTCGCGGCGAAGGGCGTCTTCCCGACCGCCGATGGCTGGTACCGGAACGGCGAGCGGCATCTGGACGGTGACTTCGAGGCGTTCCGTGAGATCTTCGACGAGCTGAACCAGCCCCGAAACGGCGGGAGCAAGCAGTCCGAACTGCGCTCGAAACTCGGGGGCTACGGGAACGACAAATGCTACCTCCCAGACGCGCCTGAGGAAGACGAGGTCCGTGGCGGATGGGGTGAGAAGCAAGTTCCCGCTACCGTCGCACGACTGGCGTTCGACGAAGAGCGAGAGGCTCTCAAGAGCTTCGTCCACGACGTCTACCACGAGTATCTGGCGTTCGCGCTCAGTCGGAACTACCTCAACTTCAGTTTCCTCCAATTATTTACGTTCGTACTGCTCTGTGACGACCACCGACTCCGCGACGACGTCGCCTTCGAGTACGTGATGATCGACGAGTTCCAGGACTCCAGCGAGATCCAGTTCAAACTCGCACTCCTGCTCGCGGACACGAACAACGTCTGTGTCGTCGGCGACTGGAAACAGAGCATCTACTCGTTCCAGTATGCGGCCGTCGAGAACATCACCGAGTTCGAATCTCGACTGGACCGTTTCGTCGACGAACTCAACGAAGACCACGAGCGCGTCTCGTGGGCGACACGCCCGGTCACCGGTATCGAGCTCGTCGAGAACTACCGGTCGACGCAGGCCATCCTCGACTTCTCCGAGCACAGTCTGGTGACGCCCGCCGCGAGCACGGACGACGTCGACGAGGCGGCCGTCCGAGACCGCATCGTGTCGCTCTCCTCGAACACCGCCCACGAGAACTCCCGGATCGAGGCGATTCGACACGAGGACGAACACGAGGCCGTCCTGACCAAGATACAGGAGATCGTCGGGAACGACGCGTACCAGGTCGAGGAGGACGACGAACTCCGTCCCCCGGAGTACGGCGACGTCGCCGTCCTCACCCGGACCCGTGACTTCGGCCGGGAACTGCTCTCCGTCGCCGACGAGTACGGGTTGCCGATGGCGTACGAGGGTGGCATCGAGCTGTTCCGGTCCGACCCGGCGAAACTGCTCTTGGCGTGGCTGCGAATCCTCGAATTCGACGGGGAGCGAGGGTGGGCCGTCGTCCTCGAGGAAGCTGGCTACACGCTCGACGAAGTCAAACACGTCCTTGAGAGCGAGGCGTATCCCGACAATTTGCGGGCGTTCAAGTCGGTGCTTGCGTCACTGGAGACAGTCGGTGGGGTTGCCCAGCGCGTCTTCTCCCAGTACGGCTACGACGGGGCGTACGCGGACGTGCTGTTGACGACGGTCCAGTCCGTCCACAGCGCGACGACGTTGACACGAGGTGACCTCGTCCGATTCATCGAACGGGGCATCGAGGAGGGGAGCACTCACGACGTTCACGCGAGTGCTGGCACGAACTCGGTGACGGTCCAGACCATCCACGCGGCGAAGGGACTCGAACATCCCATCGTCGTGCTCGCGAACATGAACGCACACCGCTTCCCGCCCTCGGGTGGGAACAGTGCGGCGATTACGTTCGACGATCCGATCGGACTCCGCCAACGGAAACGCTACGACGACGACCACGGCCACCCCCACATCTACGACAGCTGGCGAAGTGACGTCCTCCGGAAGTGCCTGCCGCGTGGCTACGACGAGGAGCGACGCTTGCTCTACGTCGCGATGACGCGAGCCGAGAGCCATCTCGTGTTCTCCGCGGGCGAGAACCCGAACACGTTCCTCGAAGACCTCCCGGTCGACGTCAAGGAACTGGAGCCCGACGTTCAGGACGCCGACAGCAGCGAGACGACGCAGGCGCGCTTGCAGATCGCCGTGCCGACGCCGGACGGCCCGGTCGGACACTCGCCACACACGCTCATGCGCGACGACGTGTTCGAGGACGTCGACGACGGGAGAGGGACCGCGTTCGGAACGCAGACCCACGAGTTCGCCGAACGGTACGTGCTGGAGGGGGACGTCGACCCATCGAACGACGACGAGCGGCACGTCAAGTCGTTCATAGACTCCCTTGACGGGGAGCTGCGAGTCGAGGAGGACGCGTCTCTCCCGCTCACGGTCGACGGCGAGCGGGTCACCATCTCGGGAATCGTCGACCTCGTCCACATCCGTCCCGACGCTGTCGAGATCATCGACTTCAAGACCGACCTCGGACGACACGCGGAGGACGAGTACCGGAAGCAACTCAGCGTGTACTACC
The DNA here is from genome assembly GCF_900103715.1 of Halogranum gelatinilyticum. Classification (NCBI taxonomy): domain Archaea; kingdom Methanobacteriati; phylum Methanobacteriota; class Halobacteria; order Halobacteriales; family Haloferacaceae; genus Halogranum; species Halogranum gelatinilyticum. Next base: position 45,991 of record NZ_FNHL01000006.1, read on the forward strand.
ACGTGTTGGCCGAGTGGTTCCCCGACCGAGAGGTGACTGCAAGCATCTTTTACACTGCCGACGGGACTCGTGTCGAGGTCGATCCACTCACCGAATCGGACCTCGTCGAGCTGATCGCCGAAGAACAGGGCTTGGACACCAGTGCTCAGTAGACCTCACTGAACGCTCTCGTCTCCGTAGACGTGAAACAGCCCCCGGAGAGGGAGCGTCGTTCGCGCGCCCAGGGTGCAGCGCGTTACGAACTGACGCAGTCGCGGTGGCTCGGGACGTGAACACATGGCTACGAGTAGTGGTTCGGGGTCTCGGCTGCAAGGTCACCGGTAGTGTATCCGGTCTTTCTTGGACGTGAATGTACACAAAAGTAGTTGAATGTTCTCTCGGAGAGCGAGAGACCGTCTCGCTTCGGACGCTCCCATGCTGTCGCTCCCAACCTTCGAGCGGTGGCGTGTCCGAGTCTCCTTGCGGGGGGTCTCTGAGCAGCATCGATCAGTATCGGAGACATCTCACTGAGTCCATTACATCTATAGTTTTGTAATACTCTGTCGAGTGTATGTCCCATCTCCCGGACTGCTGTGGCTCCAGTACGGCTCTGTTCGACAATGTCGAACTCATCTCCTCAGGATGTAATCGGTTACAGACAGGGTAACAGTGGTGTCGCACCGAGACGAGCTTCGAGGAGTAAACCGCAGCGAGCGTCTCTGACTCTCCTGTCCGTCACTGGAAGGCCAGCCGGAGTTCGATTTCGTTTGCGACCCCGAGAATGAGGTCGGGAATCTCTTCGTGGAGGACGTTCCCCTTGATACGGTGTGTGGGTCCAGAGATGCTGATGGCACCGAGAATCTCGTCGTTGCGGTCCATGATCGGGACACCGACTGCCCTGAGTCCGCGCGTACTCTCCTGTTGGTTGATCGCGTACTCGTTGGCCCGGATCTCTTCGAGTTCGGCTCTGATGGTCTCAGTGTCGGTTATGGTGTGTTCGGTGAACGCAACGTGTTCGCCCTGGAGAACCGACTCTCGTCGCTCCTCTGGGAGATACGCGAGGATCGCCTTCCCGGCAGCCGAGATGTGGAGCGGGAAATGTCGGCCAATCCAGACGTTCGTCTGGACCGCGTTCTTCCCGTACGAACAGTAGAGATGTACGCCGACGCCGTCCTGTTCGACGACGAACTGTGCCCGCTCTTCGGTCTCGATCGCCAGTTCGTCCACCTTCTGGCGGATCAGTTCGGGGAGATACCGATCTTGGACGGTACCACCCAGATCCAGCATCCGCAACCCCAACTCGAAGCCGTTCTCGCCCTCGGTCAAGTAGCCCTCCTCCGCCAACGTGTGCACGTGGGCGTGGACTGTGCTCTTGGCGAGCGACAGCTCGTCTGCCAGCTCGGTGATCGTCTGTCCCCCCGACTCCTGGAGTGACTGCAGTATCCGCAAGAGCGTGATATCGGATTTGATGCGTCGCGGCGGTCCGTTTGTGCCTCCCATATGAGTAGCATCACGAGATGAGGTTATATGTTTTACCCTGTCGAACACTGATTTATCCGTATATGGCTCAATAATGGCATATCAAGAACGCTGTCGCACTGATTCAGCGTTTCAACTCAATTCGATGTTGTCGAATAATATTCTGTATCGTTCGCTCCCATCGAACTTATATTGGTAACAAGTGCCACACTACTTCGACGTTCGAGCCTTCGAACCTCTGGTTTCACGTCGCTACTAACCCCCTACTGGACAGCCGAACACCCAGTCCTGACTCACTCTCCGGGTCGAATCACGACCTTTCCGACCACCTCGCGGTCCTCCAGGGCACGGTGTCCCTCGTGGATTCGGTCGAGCGGCAGCGTGCGGTCGACACACGGCTTCAGGTCGCCCGCACTGATCAGCCGACTGACCGTCCGGAACTCCTGGCGGTTGCCCATCGGGGCACCGATAATCCTGCGATGGCGTTGGTACACGGACCGGATGTCGAGGTCGGGATTCGCACCGGATGTGGCACCGCAGATCACCATCCGACCCCCGCTCGCGAGACTGTCGATACTCGTCTGCCACGTCTCCTGGCCGACGTGGTCGGCGACCAGATCGACACCACGACCGTCCGTCAGATCCGCGACCGCCTCGTCGAACGGGACGGCGGTATAGTCGATTACCTCGTCGGCGATGGCCGACAGCACGTCCGCTTTCTCAGCGGTGGAAGTCGTCGCGTAGACGGTCGCACCGAGGAATGCAGCGATCCGAGCGGCGGCGTTTCCGACGCCTCCGGAGGCACCGAGGACGAGTGCCGACTCGCCCGGCCGGAGGCCACCCGCCGTGACGATCATTCGCCACGCCGTCGTGAAGGCGACGGGGTATGCAGCGGCGGTCACGAAGTCGACGCCGTCGGGAATCGGATCGAGGATCGCCGCGGGGACGACGAGATATTCGGCGAGTCCGCCGGGACGGCTCTCGCCGACGATCTCGTAACTCGGACACATCGTCTGTTCGCCCATCGAGCAGTACTCACAGTCGCCACAGGAGACGATCGGATACACGACGGCACTGTCGCCGGGTTCCCAGTCTGTCACGTCGTCGCCGACGGCGTCGACGACGCCCGCGACGTCGCCGCCGGTCTGCTTGGGGAAGTGGTCCTCTTCGTCGGGATGGCCGAGCCGAGCGAACACGTCCAGTCGGTTCAGGGCGCAGGCCTCGACGCGAAGTCTGACCTCCTCCGGACCCGGTTCCGGCGTTTCGACGTCGACCAACGAGATCGCATCCTCCGGGCTACCGAGTCGGGTCAGGTGAGCGGCACGCATAGTTCGGTCTCCCCGGACGCCAGCATAGCCTCGGGGGGGCAGGCAACATTTGCCGACTGGAGGTAGCGCACGCATGAACGCGGGCGACGCGGCTATCTCGGCAGAGCAGAGACACGAATGCGAGCAACAGCGGCTGTCCAGCAGGGACGAGACACCGACCTGCGCACATACGCTTTAGTCGCTGGCCGGTGGATACGGGGGTATGGCACGGAGAACCCGACGGCGAGGAGCCACTGGAACCGCGGAGGGGGCACGATGGAGATAACGGACGTCGACGTCGTTGGCCGCGATATTCCGCTCGCAGACGACTTCCCGGTGAGCTACGAGGACCATCTGACGACCGACCACGCCTTCGTCCGCCTCCGTACCGACAACGGGCTTACGGGATACGGCGAGGGAACCGCGCTGCCGTGGTTCACCGGCGAGACGACACGGAGCATGGTCGCGTTTCTCGACGACTGGCTCGTCCCGCGCATCGAGGGCGCGACCCTGGACGACGCCGCCCGGGAAGTCGCCACATTCGGGGGTGACTTTCCACACAACGCTGGGGGCAAAGCCGCAGTCGAACTCGCGCTGCTCGACCTCCAGGGCAAACGAGCTGATGTTCCTCTGTGGGAACTGCTCGGTGTCGGACATCGGGAGACGGTCCCCTGCGTCTATCCGGTCCCCGGTCTCCCACCGGACCGCGCCCGTGAGGTGACTCAAACCGGCATCGAGGCGGGCTACCGTCGCTTCAAGATCAAGGCGACCGGCGACGTCGCTGCCGACGTGGCGCGGATCGACGCGGTGCTCGACCAGCTCCCGGCCGACGCGACGGCGCGCATCGACGCAAACACCGGCTGGGAGTCGTATCCGAAGGCGAAAGCGGCGATCACGGCCATTGCGGACCGCTCGAAGATAGAGTACTTCGAGCAACCCGTGGCTCCCGACCGGCCGGAAGATCTCCTGAAGCTCTGGGAGGACACCGGTATCCCGGTCTACGCCGACGAATTCGTGCACGCTCCCAGCGACGTCGAGCGCATCGGCCAGGAAGGTCTCGCACGCGGCTGCCATCTCAAACTCGCCAAGACGGGGTCGCTCCGCACCATGGCGGACATGGCGCGGACAGCCGCCCAACACCGACTGAACGCGACCGCTGTCAGTGCCTTCGGGACCTCGCTGGAGGCGAGCGCGATTCTCCATCTCGCCGCCGTCATCCCCGCCATCCCGTCGGCGTGCGAACTCGACCCGGCGTTGCTCGCCGAGGACCCGACGGACGAACCGCTCGTCGTCGGCCCGGAGACACCCGTCCCCGACGGGCCGGGAATCGGCGTCGCACTCGACGACGACCTGTTCGAGTGACGACTCCGACATAGGACGGACAGCGGGGCCGCACCGCCGCCGTCCGTGATGTGAGGCTCGTACTGGCGGAACCAGGCGGAACCAGGCGGAACCAGGCCGAACCACGGCAGGGTTCGCGAGGGAGCGTAGTTATTTATAATCGAGTTCCCCTCTCGTAGCCATGGCAGATATCGCGTACCTGCTCTCTAGTGTCGGACATGGCGACGAGGAGATCGAACGACGGGAACGTGTCGCGAACGAACTGGTACCGGACGGCGACACCGTCCGGGTGGTCACACCCTCGAACGCACCGCTCTCGGTCGAGTCCACGGTCGAAGAACAGTGGGCGGCCGCCGAACTCGTGCGGTCGGTCGAAGCGCGCGAAGACGAGTTCGACGCGTTCTTCGTCGGCTGCTTCGGCGAGCCGGGGCTGGCCGCCGTCCGAGAGATGACGCGGAAACCGGTGGTCGGGTCGGCGACGGCGACGTTCTACACGGCCGCACAGGTGGCCGACCGGTTCAGCGTGTTGACGATCCTCGATTCGACCGAACCCATGGTCCACCGGCAGATCCACGAGGCACATCTGGACGACCGCCTCGCGTCCGTCAGGGTGGTGGAGGCACCGGTCCTCGACATCGACCATTCCTCGGACTCGCTGGTCGAGGACATGATCACGACGGGCCGAGACGCCGTCACGGAGGACGGGGCCGAGGCACTCATTCCGGGCTGTATGAGCCTCTCGTTCATGCAGGTCCACGACGGCATCGCCGCGGAGCTCGGGGTCCCGTTTCTCGACCCCGTCCGGATCGGTCTCGGGACAGCGTCGATGTGGGCACACTGGAACGTCACGCAGAGTTCCGCCACGTATCCGGCCCCGGACCGGTCGAAACTCGACGGTCTCTTCTCCAGCTGAGCTGTGGCTGCCGCGGACACTCAATCATTCAATCACTCATTCACTTGTTCACTCGCTCACTTGACCACCCGACCACTCGACGGGCGACGACAGGCCGTCCAACAGGGTTTTCTTCGCCGACTGGGTGGTGTGGTAATCGATAGCATCACAATGCTTAAGCACGAATCCCTGTAGGGAGCTAACATGGAATGGTATGAATACGTCCTCAAACGTCTCTTGCTGTTCGTCCCCACGCTCTTGGGCGTGTCAGTCTTCGTGTTCTACCTCGTCCATCTCGTACCGGGGAGTCCGGCGGTCGCGATGCTCGGGGTTCGGGCGACGGAGGAGCGGGTACTGGAGATCGAACGGGAACTGGGGCTGCACGAGCCGCTCCCGGTCCAGTACGTCGAGTGGTTCTCCGGCGTCCTCGTCGGCAATCTGGGACAGTCCTACTCGTTCAACGGACCCGTGGCACCGATACTGGCAGACCGCTTCTTCGTGAGCCTCGAGCTGGTCCTGCTCACGTTGTTCGTGTCGCTGTCTCTGAGCATTCCCCTGGGGATCGTCGCCGCACTGAACAAGAACAGTGCTGTGGACTACTTCAGCATGGGCGTCGGAATCACGGGCGTGAGCGTGCCGACGTTCTTCTCCGGGGTCGTGTTCATCGCCGTCTTTGCGGTCGGCCTGAACTGGTTCCCGGTCAGCGGCTACGTCGCGCCCTCGGAGGATCTCGTGGAGAACCTCCGGCACATGGCACTGCCCACGCTGACGATGACGCTGGTGGCGGTCGCGGTGGCGATGCGGATGATGCGGTCGTCGATGATCGAGACGATGGGAGAGGAGTATATCCGGTTCCTGAAGGCGAAGGGGCTTCGGTCCCGGTCGATCCTGTTCGGCCACGCGCTGAAAAACAGCTTCATCCCCGTCATCACGGTCATCGGCCTGCAGTTCGGCTACATGTTGTCGGGGGCAGTCGTCGTCGAGCAGATCTTCGCCATCCCCGGACTCGGACGGACGGTCCTTCAGGCGGTTCTCCAGCGGGATTACCCGCTCGTACAGGGTTCGGTCCTCCTCCTCGCCCTGTGGTTCTCGGCGGTCAACCTCGGGACCGACCTGATAATCTCGTATCTCGATCCGCGCATCATGGAGGAGGAGACCTAACAATGGCAACCGAAACCCAACCCCAACAGACGACGGGGCGCGACGAGTCGCAGCTCCGTCAGTTCGCCGAGAGCTTCCTCGAGAACAAACTCGCAGTCTTCGGGCTGTTTCTCATCATCTCTGTCGGCGTGATCACGCTGTTCGCGCCACAGATCGCGCCGTACGAACCCCGAACACAGAACTACGACGCGATCCTCGAAGGGCCGTCGGCGGACCATCTGTTCGGGACCGACAATCTGGGCCGGGACATCTTCTCCCGCGTGCTGTACGGCTACCAGACCGTGATGACGATCACCCTCGGCGGCGTCATGATGGCGTTCGCCCTGGGCACGTCGATCGGGCTGACAGCTGGATACCGCGGCGGCTGGACCGACCAGTCGATCATGCGCGCAGTGGACGTGTTGATGGCCTTCCCCTCGCTCATCCTCGCGCTGGCGTTGATCTCGGCACTCGGCCCGTCGAAGTGGGGCGTGCTGCTGGTGCTCGGCGTCGCGTACACGCCCATCTTCGCCCGGGTCGCCAGAAGTGAAGCCGTCTCCCTCCGAGAGGAGCAGTTCGTCAAGAGCCTGGAAGTCCGCGGCGCGAGCCAGGCTCGCATCGTCTTCCGGCATATCCTCCCCAACGCGGTCGGGCCGCTCATCGTCGCCATCACGCTACAGTTCGCCTTCGGCATCCTGACGACGGCCACGCTGTCGTTCCTCGGTGTCGGCGTCCAGCCGCCGGATCCGTCGCTCGGGCGGATGCTCACGGAGGGGAAGGACTATCTCGCCACCGCGTGGTGGTACAGCATCTTCCCCGGGTTGGCGATCATGATTCCCGTCATCGGCTTCAATACCATCGGCGACGGTCTCCGTGACACCTTCGACCCGAGGCAGGTGAACCGCTGATGACGAGTCCACGTCTCAGTGTACGTGACCTCCAAGTGACGTACACCACGAAACACGACGCGGTCCACGCCGTCGACCGAGTGTCGTTCGACGTCCAGAACGACGAGATCTTCGGCATCGTCGGCGAGTCCGGCTGTGGCAAGAGCACGCTCGCGAGTACGATCTTGCGACTGCTCGACGACAACGGCGAGATAACGGGCGGCGAGATCCGGTACGGCGACTGGGATCTCGCAGCCATGTCCGACCGGGAACTCGCCAGACAGATCAGAGGGCGGGAGATCAGCATGGTGTTTCAGGACCCCAACACCAGTCTGGACCCGGTCTACACCATCGGGCGGCAGCTGATCGAGACGATCCGCCAGCATCTCGACGTCTCGAAACAGGAGGCCCGGAAGCGTGCGATCCAGTCGCTCGCGGACGTCGGCATTCCCAGCCCCGAAGACCGCCTCGACGACTATCCACACCAGTTCTCGGGCGGGATGCGTCAGCGCGTCGTCATCGCCATCGCGCTCTCGTGTAATCCGGGCCTGCTCATCGCCGACGAACCGACGACCGGGCTGGACGTCTCCATCCAGGCGCAGATTCTCGACCTCTTGGAGGACATCAACGACAACCACGACACCTCGGTCATCCTGATCACGCACGACCTCGGTGTCGTCGCGGAGGTCTGTGACCGGGTGGGCGTGATGTACGCGGGCAACCTGGTCGAAATCAGTCCGGTCGACGTCGTCTACGACGACCCGAAGCATCCGTACACCGAGGACTTGCTCCGGTCGATCCCGGAGACCCACGAGATGAAATCGGAGCTTACAGTCATCAAGGGAACGCCGCCGGACCTCCGCGATCCACCATCGGGCTGTCGCTACCACCCTCGGTGTACGAAGGTGTGTAGTGACGCCTGCGAGACCGGCGACATCCCGCAGGTGTACCGGGAGAACGGCTCGACCGTCCGCTGCTATCTGTACGACCCGGCCGAGAACCCCGAGTACGAAGGGTCAACGGAGGGCGACGGGGAACGGCCCGACGGCCAACTCGAGCACCCCGAAGGGGGGGAGCAGCGATGACCGAGCCGATACTGGAGGTCGACGGACTCACGAAGCAGTTCCCGCTGAACAGCGGCGTCATCTCGCGTCTGCTGGGAAACACCCGGACGCTCACCGCCGTCCGCGACGTCTCTTTCGAGGTCGGACGCGGCGAGACGCTCGCACTCGTCGGCGAGAGCGGTGCGGGCAAGTCGACCGTCGGCAACGTCGTCACCCGCATCCACCGGCCGACGTCCGGGGTGGTCCGCTACCGCGGTAACGACATCCACGAGCTGTCCGACGAAGGCCTGAGGGAGTACCGACAGTCCGTCCAGATGGTGTTTCAAGACCCGTACTCCAGTCTGGACCCGCGCTACCGCGTCGGTTCGACCATCGCCGAACCGCTGAAGATCCACACGGATCTCTCGAAAGCGGAGCGTCGTGACCGCGTCGACGACCTGTTGGAGACCGTCAATCTGGACCCCGACTTCGCCGACCGGTATCCACACGAACTGAGCGGCGGCCAGTTACAGCGCGTCTCCATCGCGACCGCGCTGTCGGTCGACCCGGAGTTCCTCATCCTCGACGAACCCGTCTCCGCGCTGGACGTATCCGTCCAGGCCCGAATCCTGAACCTGCTCATGCGACTCCAGCGCGAGCGGAACCTGTCGTATCTGTTCATCTCTCACGACCTCGGCGTTGTCAAGCATCTCAGCGACCGGGTCGCGGTCATGTATCTCGGCGAGATCGTCGAACAGGGTGAGACTGCCTCTCTGTTCGGGGGTCCAGCCCATCCGTACACCGAAGGACTGCTGGCCTCCGTCCCTCAGGCGAATCCACACGTCCGCCGCCGCGGACAGCGACTGACGGGGGAGATTCCGTCGCCGATCAACCCACCGAGCGGCTGTCCGTTCCACCCGCGCTGTGAGTACGCCACCGAGCAGTGTGAGAGCGACAAGCCACTGCTGGAACCGGTGTTCGAGGGACGTGAGGCCTCTTGTCATCACTGGGAGGACGTGAGCGCGTTCGAGGACGTCGACGAGATACCGATAGAAGAGCACGGGGAAGCGACCGACTGATTCTGACGGGCGGTCAGGCGACCCGCACGCCGTCTTTGAACACTCCGGCCGGGTTTTCGAGGGCACTGATGTCCTCCGTCGGGTCGCCGTCGAGCAAGACGAGGTCTCCTCGCTTGCCAGGGGTGACGCTTCCGACTTCGTCCTCTCGGTCGATGGCACGCGCTGCGTCCAGCGTCGCGGCGTTTAACGCCTGCTCAGTCGTCGCACCCAACTCGACGATCTTCCCGGCCTCGTAGTACATATAGCCGTGCATACTGTCGGTCCCGATGGCGATGTTCACGTCGGTCTGGAGGATCTGCCGCCAGGCCTCGGCACTCGTCTCTCTCGACTCTCTGAGCTTCGCCATGATCGCCGGGTTGTCGGCGTCTCCAGCCTCGATTCCACGGGGATGAGAGCCGATGGCGAAGTTGCCCACGACGTACTGATCCGACCCTTCGAGCATGTCGATCTCCTCGTCGCCGAAGAGGTTCGCGTGCTCGATCGTGTCGACGCCCTCCTCGATCGCCATCCGCGCCCCGGCACCCCCGTGTGCGTGGGTCGCGACGTGTTTCTCGTGTCGGTGCGTCTCGTCGACGATGGTCCGTACCTCCTCACGCGAGTACTGTGACTGGCCTGGTGACCCCGTATCCGAGGAGATACCGCCCGTCGCGAAATACTTGGTGTGCGTCGCCCCCTCCCGCATGTTCTCCCGGATGCGACGTCGGATCTCTTCGACCCCGTCGGTCGCGCTGTGGACCATCCCGTGGCCGTCGGTCGGGGTGAGGTGGATGCCGCTCGGCAGGAGCCGTGGACTCTCGAGTTCCCCCGACTGCTCGGCTTCGGCCAATCTGACGTCGAGATATCCCTCCTCGGCCATCAGTCGCATCGTCGTCGTTCCCGCTTCGAGGTCGGTGCGGAGATTGTTCACGGCTCTGACCGTCGCCGTCGTCCGGTGGGCACCGAGCTGTCCGAGCTGATTCCCCTCCCACGGTCGGATGGTGGCGTGAGAATGGGCGTCGACGAGTCCGGGTGTCGCCACCCCGTCGTGGTCGGCAACGAGGGGGACGTCGTTCGGGACGTCGTCTCGAATCTCGCTCACGCGGCCCGCCTCGAACACGACCACGGTCCTGTCGTAGTCGCGGTGCTCGGGGTCGTAGATGCCCTTCGTTCGTACTGCTCGCAGTTCGGTCGTCTCGGTGTCTGAGTCGTTCATGTCGGTAGATGGTGGTCCGTGGAGTCGTCGAGTTCGCACGCAGGCGGCCCGGACGGACCGGCGGGAGACGCCTGTCGCGGTGCTTGCTGCTGTAATCGGCTCGGTGCATGGAACGCCGAGCGGTGGCTTCCTGTCAGTCGTCGTCCGCCGTGAGCGGTCCCGACCCTAGCAGTCCGTCGAGCTTCTCCCGGTTTGCACTGGGATACGTCTCCCGGCTGTGTGTCATCCCGTGTCGCGCCCACGTACTCGCGGTTTCGAGGCTCGCAGTCACCGGATCGATGAACGGCACGCCCACGGCGTCGGCGATCTCGTCGTGGACCTGCATGAACGAGAGGCTCATACAGCCCGGCACGAGTGCTTCCGCCCCGTCGTTTTCGACGGCGTCCCGGCCTGCATCGATCATGTCCTGGACGATATCGTCCGACCCGTGGTCGATGTCGAGGACCGGTGCCTCCACGACCGGGACGCTCGCCAGCCGGTCGCCCAGCCCGTACTCGTGTACGAGCCGTCGTGTGAACGGTTTCGTCGATTCGAGGATGGTGAGACAGGAGAAGCGGTCGGCGAGCTGTACGGCCGTGTGAAACGACGCTGCGGCGGGACCGACGACGGGGGTGTCGGTCAGCTCACGGGCTGCGGCCAGCCCCGGGTCGCCGAAACAGCCGATGACGAACGCGTCGACGTCGGCTTCGTGTTCGGCGACGCCCTTCATCACCCCGATGGTGCTCCACTCCTCTTCGACTGTACTCTCGATGGAGAGCGGTCCCTCCCCTGCCTCGACGACTCGGACGTCGTCCGTCACGAGGTCGTTGGCGATCGCTTCCCGGCGGTCGAGTTCGTCGTCGTCCAGGCCGACACCTGGCACAAGGTATGCTATCGAAGGCATACGTGTGACAACCCCACACACCATGATAAAGCCATGCATGGTGGGTCAACGAGGGGAGATTCGACAACAGGACAGCGACCGATCAAGTGGGACGAGACGAGCGGCTGGCGTCGGTTCCGACGGCGCGCGATGGAGACTAATTACGTTGCGACGACGCGAAAAACGCTGCGGACGGTCAGCGGGCGGCTACTACATACTCTGGTCGAGCCAGACCTGCTCGAACCACCACTCCTGGTCGAGAAGCGGCTTGTAGTTCTTGACGCGCGGCTGCATCGCCTGGACGGCGTGGTCCCAGTACGGGTAGTATTTCCCGGCGTCCGCGATGTACTGCTCCATGATCTGTCCGTACAGCTCCTCGCGCTGTGCCCGGTCGGTCGTCTGGCGTGCCTGTGGGACCAGCTGCTGGATCTCCTCGTTGACGTAGCCGCCGTAGTTGAAGAACGCCCCCTCGACCAGGTTCACGCTGAACATCTGATCGGGGTCGAACATCCCGTTGAACCCCGAGACGGTGAAGCCGAAGTTGTTGTTGCTCTGCTCCTCGAAGACGACGCTCCCGTCGGCGATCTGGATGTTGAAGTTCATCCCCAGGTTCTGGTTGAGCATCTCCTGGAGGAGTTCCTGCATCGTGATCCGGATGTTGTCGCCCCGGGTGACGAAGTTGGTGAACTCGGCGGTGTGGTCGACCTCGGCTTCGGCGAGTAGCTCTTCGGCCCGTTCCAAGTCTTGGCCCTGATACGGGTCCTCGACGTCGGGGTCCCACCCGGACTGTGGCGGGATCGGGAAGTTGTCGGCCCGGCTCGCGACCCCGTGGAACGCCACTTCGAGGACTGTATCCCAGTCCATCGCGTGGAGAACGGCCTTCCGGACGTTCGGGTCGCTGAACGGCGGCGCGGTCGTGTTGAACTGGATGATGCCCATGAACGCGCCCTGGCCGCTGTCCTCCGTGACCAGCGTATCGTGGTTGCGGATGCGTTCGACTTCCCGGCGGGGAACGAGGTCGATCCAGTCCAGTTGGTCCTGTTCCAACGTGGTGAGTTTCGTGTTGACGTCGGGGTAGATCGTGAACTCGATCCGGTCGAGATACGGCAGTTGGGTGCCGTCCTCGTCTTCCTTCCAGTAGTCCTCGAACTTGTTCATGTAGACGTGGTCGCCGTCGACCCATTCCTCGAATACGAACGGCCCGGAGCCGACGGGGTTAGACGACATATCGCCCTCCTTGTCCGCCTTCTCGTTGATGATGCCGACGATGAATCCGAGCGTCGACTCCAGAGAGGCGAACGGCTGCTCGCCGGTATCGAACTCCACGGTGTGTTCGTCTCGGGCGGACACCGTCACGTCCTGGGCGAACAGCAGGGAGGCGGTGTACTGCGGCTGGTCGTACAGCGTATCGAACGTGTAGGCCACGTCGTTGGCAGTCACCGGCTCGCCGTTGTGGAACACGGCGTCCTCGTTGAGAGAGATTACGAGCGTCGTGTCGTCTTCCCACTCCCACTCGGTCGCCAGGTCTCCGACCAACACGAGCTCGTCGCCGTCGCGCCGCCACCGCATCAGCTTCGAGTAGATGTTGTAGAAGACCTGGAACGACTGGAGTCCGGTCACGGACCGCCCGTCCATCGTCTCGATCCCGACTTTCATCCCCGCGTTCAACGTGCCACCGACCTGCGGCTGTGACGACGACTGGGTCGTCGTCGAGGTGGTGCCCCCATCACCACCGTCACCTCCGCCGTCGCTGCCACCGTCTCCACCACTGTCCCCTCCCATACATCCCGCCAGTCCCACTGCCGCAGCCGCGGGACCCAGCGTCTTGATTACGTCCCGGCGCGACATCTCAGAGAGGTTTACCATCGTCTTCTCCATCGGCTTCTCGGACATGACTACCACGATTGGGGTAACGGGGCGATATAAGTCCTGTGGTGAAATACCATACCATGGTGGGTTGTTCTCACCGACTCGTCGGGTGAATTCGGCAACGTGCTGGCGTACCACCACTTAATCGGGGCGAATTGTCGGCAGAAAAGGACGGCCCGCTGACTGCCTCTTACACAACCTCTTTATACTCCATTCGGGTCCTCTACGGCATGAGTCACCGGATTGCCAACGAGTCCGCACTGTCAGGTCTGGAACGACGTGTCGCCGACGAGATCGACGACGAAGAGCCGTGGGCGCTCTTAGAGCGGTTCGCCGACCTCGAACGTGTCTCCGGAAGCGACGACGAGGTCGCCGCTGCCGAGTACATCATCGACCGCCTGGAGGCCTTCGACATCGAGTACGAGCGGTACGACCCCGAACTGTATCTCAGCCTGCCTCACGACGCGTCGGTCACTGCCGTCGACCGCGACTTCGAGGGGAGCTTCGTCAAGACCGTCTCGTTTTCGGCCGACAGGACGGTTACTGGCCCGGTCGAGTACGTCGGCTCGGCCGGACCCAGCTTCCTCGACGACCCCGACCCCGACGAGATACCGTCGGAACCGTACGCCGACGTCGGCGACCTCGCCGGGAAGGTCGCGTTGACGGCGGCTGGTAGCCTGTCGATTCGGGCGACCCGGATGCTGGAAGACAAGGGTGCCGAGGCGGTCGTCGCCATCCACCAACACGAACGGGAGCCGCACAACGGCATCGCGACGCCCATCTGGGGTGCCGTTCCGGAACTCGGCGAGCAGGACCTGATTCCGGACATTCCTATCGTCCACGTCACCAAGCCCGACGGAGCCCAGTTACGCGAGTGGGCCGAGTCGGACGACGGGGTGACGGTCGAGGTCTCGACGGACCTGACGACCGGCTGGTTCGAGTGTCCGCTCGTCGTCGCCGAGATCGGACCGTCAGACGCCGACACGGAGGAGTTCGTCCTCCTCCACGGCCACTACGACTCGTGGCACGTGGGGATCACCGACAACGCGACCGGAGACGCCGGTCTCCTCGAACTGGCGCGGGTACTCGACGGCCACGCCGACGAACTCCAACGGAACCTCCGAATCGCCTGGTGGCCGGGCCACTCGACGGGCCGGTACGCCGGGTCGACGTGGTACGCCGACGCGTTCGGTCTCGATCTGGCCCGCAACTGTGTGGCTCACGTGAACATGGACAGTCCGGGGGCGAAGGACGCGACGGAATACGCGGATATGTCCTGCTGGACGCCGGAGGCGCACGGTCTCGTGACGGACGCCATCGACGACGTGACCGGTGCCCGCTCACAGGAGCGGTTCCCGTTCCGGGCGGGCGACTACTCGTTCGACAACCTCGGAATCACGGGCTTCTTCATGCTGTCGTCGAACATCCCCGCAGACGTCCGCGACGAGCGAGGCTACCACACGGTCGGCGGCTGCGGAGGCAACTCCGACGCGTGGCATCTGACGACGGACACCCTCGACACGGCCGGTCGCGAGGAACTCGTCCGCGACATCCGCGTGTACGCCGTGAGTCTCCTCCGGGTTCTCACTGCCGACGTCCTCCCGTTCGACCACGGGCGCAACGCCGCGAAGATCCACTCGGCAGTGCAGCGGTACGACGACGCTGCCGGTGACAGGTTCGACTTCTCGCCGACGCTTGAGACGCTCACTCGGCTCACGACAGAAATCGAGGCGTTCGAGACCGCCGTGTCGTCCGGTGACGTCGACCCCACCGTCGCCAACCGGACCATCACGGAACTCTCGCGGGTGCTCACCAGACTGAACCTCGTTAAAGCGGGCCAGTTCGAGCAGGACCCCGCAGTGTCCAGACAGCCCGTGCCACGTTACGCGCCAGCCGAGCAGTTCGATACCGGGACGCTCGACTCGGACGAACGTCGGTTCCTGGCACGGCAGTTACAGCGCGAACAGAACAGCGTCGTCTACGAGATCGAACAGCTGCTCGAAAAGATTCCGACCGCCTGAGCGGGCTGGCTACCAGACCTCGTCGAGCACGCGGATGATGTTGCCACCGAGTACCTTTCCGATGTCCTCGTCGGAGTAGTCGTTTCGCACCAGCCACCGTGGGATGTTGTTCCACGCCTCCGTCGGGTTCTCCAGTCCCTTCACGTAGGGGTTCTGCATCGTACTCTCCGGCAGTTCGACACCGTGGAACTCCCCCAGCACCTCGAGTAGTGACGTGTGGTCTCCGTAGAGGACGTCCGGCCCGAACGCGACGTGGTCGATCCCCACGAGGTCGACCACGTACTCGAAGTGTTCCATGTAGGTATCAATGTCCGGCAAGTGGGTCGAACAGAGGATTCCGATGACGCCGCCGGTGTCCGCGATGGCGCGTAGCTCCTCGTCCGAGGAGCCACGCTGGCCCATCCCGCCGGTCTGTGCGAGCGCGTGCGTGTCGAAGATCGGTCGCTCGGTGACCTCACACACGTCGAGGGTCGTCTGCGGGCTGGAGTGGCTGGTCGAGATGGCCATCCCGACCTTGTTCATCCGATGAACGGCGTCGACTCCGAAGGCGGTGAGTCCCCCGTCGCGTTCGTAGATGTCGCCCTGTCCCGTGCCGAGGGAGTTCGACGCGTTGTACGTAATACCCATACAACGAACACCCATTCCGTAAAGCAGTTCGATCCGGTCGAGTTCGTTTTCGATCATCGCCGCCGACTCCAGTGCGGGTACGATGGCGATCTTCCCCGCTTCGCGTGCACGGAAGATGTCGTCGACGTCGCCACACCGCATCGCGTAGTCGGAGTGGGCGATATCGCACGCCCGCATCGAAACGTCGTGGACGATGTCGTCCCACTTCCAGCCGTGCTTCGAGTGGATACCCGACAGTCCGTCGAGATGCATATCGAACGCCGCGTCGAGCGACGTCTGTGACAGGAACTCGTAGGCCGTGTGGACTCTGCCTTCGCGGACGTAGTCCCAGAGGTCTCCGTGGACGTCTTCGGGGAAGTAGAAGGGGTGGTCGTGGAGAGACACCACTACCTCGTCGGCGACGAGTGCCTCCATCCGGTCTTGCTCGTCCTCCGAGAGCGGTATCTCGTGTGCGTCGTATCCGGAGAACATCTCAGCCAGGTCGAAGCCGGTGTAGTCCTCGCCCTCTTCGAGGTAGTCGTACGACTGGTAGCCGTCATACTGCTTGTCCGAACCCATGCGCTAACAAGGAACACCCGCTGTAATATAGTTTGACGTCAGCCCTGTATGCCTCCCGGATGGGTGACTGTCCCCGGAGCTCTCGGACGCAACCCGTCTCGCGGGACGAATAGTTGGTGTCGGCTCGGACGACGTGACATCGAATCGCTTGGAGGCTGTTCAGAACGACCATCGCTTAGGCCGTTCAAATACTCATAATATCAGAAGTAATCAGACAAGGTTTCCAATAGTACAGCCGAAGTTGGAGCCGACGGGAGAGCGCGACGCCAGTGCTGACGTTC
Organism: Halogranum gelatinilyticum; assembly: GCF_900103715.1. NCBI lineage: Archaea > Methanobacteriati > Methanobacteriota > Halobacteria > Halobacteriales > Haloferacaceae > Halogranum > Halogranum gelatinilyticum. The sequence goes on from NZ_FNHL01000006.1 coordinate 62,548, forward strand.
CCATTCCTCGACGGTTTCTTCGGCCGCCCCTTCGGTCTCGACTTCTTACGTTCCAGTTATCCGAGATCGACGGACGATCGGAAGTCAACCGGGTGCACCCCGTTGAACAACAACAGAATCCGGGTTGACGGCCGGGACGAGTCCCACGACGAACTCGCGAATTCACGAACTCACGATCTGCGACAGGGGAGTGACATCCCAAGATCTGTCTCGACTGAACACCCAGATTCGGGCAATCTGGCTCGCCTGTCGCATGATTTCTACATACGGTGTCGTCCACCGGTTGGACCTCTTCAGCCGACGTAACTGGACGTGCTTACTCGACTTGCGTACCGGCCCCGATGATTCCTGCGGTGGCTCGACGAACGTGGCTGCCGACCACGCGAAGCGGTTCGTCCTATAGTCGTGCAATTATCCAAGAATATATAATTCTACGGCCAATTTTGAACCCCTGGTCATCCCTCGCGGGATCACTGTGCCGACCACAGTGTCTCGATGCGTTGCTCTATCGCCGTGAAGACGGTGGCGTATACTTCGAGTGGATGGAGCGACGGGAGTTCGAGGTCGGTGATTTCGGTGGCTTCTGGGTGTGCAACCGGTGTTGTGCCCTTCGGGTTTCAGTCCCAGCGACGGAGCTCGCACGCCGCGCCGACGTCCACTGAAGTACCGGTCACCGTGCGCTAGCCCCATTGAACATCGCGGACTCGTCTATCAAACAGACGACAAAGAGAAGCTCCTCAACAACGAAGGGCGTTAGAACACTCAGCCAAGAGCTGACACCTTGACCAATGAGGCACACGGCACTCAGACCCATTCGAGAGTGGCGTTGTGCTGGACGACGTACTCAGGGTTCAACGCATCGTCGAGTCGCGGGAAGTATTCGCCGGCGCGGTCGATGATGGTGCGTTGCAGCACGTCGCTTCTCGTTTCGAATGACGGGTTTACGCGTAACCGGAATTCGCGGTCAATAGTGAACAGCTCCCGGTCAAACGCGGCGTGATGTGTTTTACTGAGCGGCACGACGTTCCGCACGTCCGCGCGGTGCTCTGGGAACTCACTCCACGGCAACACGTGTGCCACATCCAACAACGCCGCGTGGTCCACACCCGACACGGGGCACATCCCGTCGTACCGCGACAACACCGTCGCGCGGAACTCCGGGTCCACAGTACGCGCAACCACCGTCGTCTCGTACGTCCCCGCATGGAACTCTTGATCACCCGCTGTAGACGTCCACTCAGCGTCTCGCCACTCACCGACGGCGTGACCGACGAACTCCCAGCCATCGTCCGTTAGCACGTACTCGTCGCCGCGTGTCTCGACGAGACCCATGCTCCGCAACCAGTTCGCACGCTGTTTCGCCATGTCTGTCTCCCCACGACTCCACCCTAATTCGGGGTGCGTATCCAACTGCTGTTCACTGATCTCCGCAATCGTCAACGACCCCGCAGATAATGCGTACAGTAAACTCCGCAACCCCACGTTCCGCTCACACATAATTCGAAGCAGAATCTCAGTGTCGTGCTCCGCCGTGTACTCTCGGCCAGCATCACCTAACCGCCACTCATCACCCACGCGTTGCAAGAAACCGACGTTCTCCAAGTACGACACTCGCCGCAAGATTGAATCGCGGCTCGACACGTTTGCAAACGACCCGCGATGCCACCCGACTAACTCATCCGTCGACGGATGATGTGTCACAACGAACTTGAGAACCGCATTTAACGACTCCACGTACTGCGACGCCCCGCCAAACATCGGGACGATACTTCGCAGTCGATCCGCAGGCATACACCGACCCACTCACACCCGGATCAAGACGTTTCCCCTTACCGACACGACTTCGTCACGACTCTGGTGGGTCATCAATCGGCGGCCGTAAATCCCGCGACCGGAAATCCACCTCTTCACCCGAGTTCAACTCGACGCGGAACAACTCAGAATCCTTGTCCTGCCCAGTGGTCACACCAGCATCGTCATCTAGCACCGCAACTACACGGCCATGGACGCCGTGATACCGCTCGTGATCCGGGTCCGCCACATCCGGAATATCGACTCGCACCCAATCAGAGTCAGATTAGACAGCAGTTCTACTGTGCGTACAAACTGTGGTCAGTCACTCATTCAGCATCGGGGCGACGATTGATTCTATCTCTTGTTGTAAGTAATTCTCGAACCGCTCTTCATCAAGCATCAAAAATGCTGGTCGAGAACCCTTACTCGCATCATTTAGCTTCGAGGTGAGTCCCTCTTCATGAAGATCGGTAAGTCGGTTTCGAATTGACTCAATGCTCGTGCTGCCATTCACGTATTCCACCCGCTTCACATCACTCTCAAACTCCTGTTTCGTGTACAATGACGCGCGGCTACCCCCGATGGATTTCAAAAACGGATATAACGCAGAAAATTCAGCGATTACTTCCTCTAATGGCGATGAGTTGATAAGGAATGTCAACTCATATGGTGCCCGCCAGTACGCAGTACATGACTTCCCACTTGTCGTGTATACTCGATCTGGAAACGCCAAGCCTACCTCTTCTAATCGCTCGAACAAGCTAAGTGTCTGCTCGTGGAAGGCCGGTATCTTGAGTAATAGCATAGAAAATATACCACCGAAATTCCTCGCCAATTCCTCATGATACTTCGTTGTTATATCAATCGTATCTTCCTTTTTCGAGTCAGATTCGACCAACATTTCGAGGTCTTCTCTTGAAGCGAACTCCGATATGTGGCGTGTCTCCATACTCCTAAGCTCACTTGAGAGAGCTGCCACCCAGGGTTCATCCCGAAATGATGCAAAATTCTTCACTGGAATCGTGACGCTCTCAGTATCTCCGGATTTCCATCGTCCATATTGTGTTCCTCCAATCAAGACGATTTGCAAGAATTCGTCCGAATAGTCTGACAGAATCTCTTTAATAACTGATTGCTGTTCATTTATCCGTCTCTGAGATATCTGTCCACCAACCTCCTTGGCTCCGTCAGTTAACTTATACGAGTATACGCGATTCTCCCCACTCCCTGTCGCACTACTCTCTACAAGTTCGAACTGCTTGAGATAAGCGACACCCGGGTGGTCCCACAATTTGTTGCCTCCTTGAACTACATTTCCTCCGGCATCGCTGTGCTTTGTCCCAAGTTGATACGCTTTCCTCCCTCCACAGCAACAAATCTCAAACAATGCGTCGTAGACACACCTCTTATCAAGTCCCATCGAATCCAACACTTGCTCTAGTTCCTCTGCAGACCAATCATCCATTAGCAAAAGGATGCTTGCTATGTATAAAAGGTTGGCTCAGTTACATTAATGCCGAATTATTGACGCTCATGTCCCGAGGCTCTCGTGAACTATTGCTCATCACACCCGTTGTGATAAGCTTCGAGCAAGCGAACCACTCTAACTTGTTTCATCTACCACTACTACTCCTACAACACCTGAGGATTTCCCGAGTGCTGCTGCTAGAAATGCCGTGCGTCCCGACGTGGCGTGTCAATGTCCTACCGTGTATCTAGTGTGATTCGGCGGCTATCACGCACTCACTGTCTCCACCACATCACCACGTCTGTGATACTGCGGGCGTCTTCACTCGTCGCCGACTCGAGATCCGCGACTGCCCGTTCTGTGAAGACGACGCGTTTCGTCCCGCGGCGTTTGACGATCTTCGTCTCATCTTTGCCGAACCGATTGAGGAACTCCATTACTCGCGAGACGGTTTCAGTGTGGGGGCTCTCGCCGTCTTTCGAGCGCAGGACGTTGCTGATGGTACTCGAATCGATGGCGTAGCCAGCTGGGACTTTCTTTGCGTAGTCAGAGAGGCCTTTGGCGACGTAGCGTGCACGTTTCTCGTTGGGTGTGAGTTTCTCGACGGCGTCTTTCGAGAAGGCGACGACCTGCTGGAGCGGCGAGAGTGATGCGACGTCGTTGGTTGTGGCGACGTCGTCAGTGGTCAACTCGTGGAACTGCTGTTGGAGGCACTTGCGGTGTTTACTAGCTGATTCGGTGGTAGTTTCGAGCTTGCGGACGCGAGCATTGTACTCGGCGAGGTCGGCGTGCTGGGACTCGATAGTCTCGGTTTGGTCGTCGACGGTCGATTTGAGTTCGGTGTTTTCAGCTTCGAGGGTGTCGACGCGGGTTTGGAGTTGCTCGTTCTTCATTTCGAGGGCGTCGATACGGGACTTGAGCGTCTCGAGTTCGTCGACGAGGGATGGGCTCATTGGGTGCCCTCCGTAGCGACAGGCGACTGTGCGACGAGACCTTTTTGAGTAGGTGGTGTGTTCAAAGACATGCGGTTTAGTGTCTAACGACCGCACCGGATCCGTGCGTCACCACGGGTCCTTTCTTAGAGGACAATCAAATCCGGCGACTAGTCGTTGTTCCAGCCTACTCTCCGAACCTACTTAGGATTAGTGCACTGTACACTGCACTATGAGAATCCAGACAATGCACTTTTTGAGCAGACCATCTACGTTTATTGGCCAAACACAGACTTTCGAAGTCATGAGACGGCCGCACGTAGATTGGATGACCCGTGCGGATGATGCGATACTGGAGTTTTTACTTAATGAGGGAAATCGCCAGCTAATAGCCACACCAGGCGTCATTGAAGTCAACATCGGCTATACACTTTCGACCGTTAACCAACGACTTAGGAAGTTGAAGTCTGCGGGGTTAGTCGAATACCACGACGAAGAGCGAGGAATGTATGAGCTGACAGAGAAAGGTAGTGCGTACCTTGCAGGTGAGATTGAAGCAGAAGAACTGCCGTTAGAGGGCTCCGCAGGTTGATGCACACCTAGTCTTGAATCCACCAAACAACAGCTCTAGCGCCTACCTTCTTCTGACTCACTTTCTCTTCCTCTAAGAGCTGAGCCAATTTTCTGCCCACGGTATCTCGTGAGACTTCTAAGTGATCCGCAATTTCTTTTGCAGTCATCACCGGGTCGTCTGATGCTTCGAGTACTTTGATAACCGCTTCAGCTGTCGTAAGCTCTGTGAACATCCCCCTTTTGTCACGGTCACGGGTCATACTAGTACCTACAAATCCACACACGTAGCCCTTGCGACACCTGTCTACTGGAAAGACTACATCTGGAAAAGCGGCACCTTTTTCACCATAAGACACGTGTCTCAAGGTAAGGAAGACGGGTCCCTCTTGGGCGTGAGAATGCCCGCGTGCTTGGAACACGCGGGACCGGTCTTCCAAAGGTACCAGAAGACCAATGTCAACTACGCACACCGCGACACAAGAGCGTACCGTATCGCTAGCCAACCAACTCACCAACGCCATCGCCCGGTCGTTTACCCTCGGCGTCGACGCTACCGGGGCGACGCATCACTATTACCGTCCCGCCGACGCGGTCGTCGTCTTCGACGGGCGCGCACTCGACCACTACCAGCAACTCGAGGGCCGCCCGCTTGTCGAATGGCGGCAGTTTGTTGCCCAAGAGCGTGGGTGGGCCTCAATTGGTCAGCTTGCAGAGATTGGCCTGCAACGTGACTCTCAGCGGAAGGAAGCCCACGCATGAGTGGCCGTGAAGAGTTACAGATGCATCTCTCGCAGGCACTGTCGCGAACTGAGGATGCAGACGTGCAAGCGCATCTGTATGCGGCCTTGGAGTCGACTGAGGACTTAGCGCCGACGCCGCTTGTTGAGTGTCCCGTGTGTGGGAAAGTGGGGTTGCCGGAGCGGATTGAAGTGCACGACTGCCAACCCGAATAGCTCCTAACCAGTCCACTTTCCATTTAAAACCTGTCGTTACTGTTGACTCTACCGCGTCGTAATCGGAGAGGATTCGTTCATAGGCATTGGAGCTTCGGTGGCGTTCAATGGGGGAGTCGGCACGTCTTCTCTTGGCGCTTGCGGAGTTCCGGGTGCATATGTGTACTTTTGCGCGTGAGACGTGTTTACCGATAATTCCACCCCACAAGGTCTCAAATTGGTGCTCAAAACGGTAGACGATGTAGGATTACATCGGACTGCATCCATGGCCTGAAAATGGTGTCCAAATGTAGAGTAAACTGGCAGGCTGGCCAGGGAATTGGTTTATGAAGGGTAATTTATCAGCGGTCGTCGTGAAACGGCGCTCAATGAGAGCTGGAAACGACCAACTTAGGAGAGAACTCGAAGGAAAATTCCGCCCACCGCTCGACGTCTTGCTTGATCCATCTCTACTCGTCGCGAGTAGCTCACTCGAACGCTTGACCGATTCAAAGGTATTCGAGTCGCAAACGCAAGCGACGCTTGGAGAGATGCCTACAAAGCCTCGAATCGGAACCCTGTGTGTGCCTTCGACATTTCGTGAACTGCTCGAAAACGGAGACCAGCACGATGTACGGAATACGAGTGTCTGGAACTTCTATCGTGGACAGGCCGAAACTGCCTCCAGAGACCAGATCGTCGCCTCACTCGATCGAAACGGCGTGAGTGAGTTTTCAGTTGACTCGAAGCCTTCGGGACTACAGTGGGAGAACGCGTTGGACAAGTCTGCCCGGGACAGTCGTTTACTGGAGACACTTGGCGAAGAACACGAGTTCCTTCGTTCTGGTGGAGTCGTCTTATCGAGGACACCAACCTTCGTCAAAGCACTCCGCGATGCTGGGTCACCGACTGTCGATGTCGGGAAGGCACAGTTGGCCACCGAGGTGAAAGACAGACTGACCGATATCGGATACAAAAACCCAGCCGGAGTCTGTGTCTTCGGCGTTTCGTCGGCTGATTCGACTGTCGACGCGCTCGTTGGCGACATCCTCTCGGCAAGCTCTGATTTACTCCTCTACCGACTTGATGCCTGATGGCTAATCAATCGCCACAGCACGCCGAGCCGAGTAGCTGTCCATCAGTGATTCTCAGGGCGTTCTCGGACGTCAGCTCCTGACCGCACCGTTCACATTCTGGTACTTCCATAACACCAGTTCCGACGGCGTACGGGTACGAAACCGACCTTGTGGCGTCTCCCACTCGAAGTTCCAGTTCGAGGTCACCACGTTCGTACGAGATCGACGTCGCGGTGACTGGACGAATTCGAACGGTGAGAGAATGACGGTCGCGTATCTCTCGGCGTTTCTTCGGGAAACCTCTCTCAATTTGAGTCGTGAGGTCGTCCAATTCGGAGCGCACATCGTCCAACTCGGCACGAAGCTCCTTGCGCTTCCGAAGTGCCTCCACGCGTTCGTTCTGTCCAGAAGCCGCGTCAATCGTCTCCGTCGCCTCCGCGATACGGTCTGTCAGCGAGTCGATTCCGCTATCCAGTTCGGAACGCCGCTGACGCGCGAACTGTCTGTACTCGTCCAGTTCTACGCCGGCAGCACGCGTCGCCCTCTTTCTGGTGTCACGAACAACCGGTGCTATCGCGTCCTCGGCGTGGTCTCGTGCCGTATCGAGAATATCTGCTAACGTCTGCTCGTCGACCGTCATTCCTTCCGAGAGAGACTGTAGTCCGCCAGCTTCGGTCAATTCGAGGTACGTCTCGGCGAGACGAGGGCGTCGCTCGTTATCGTTGAGGTCGACCGCGACAGCGCGGAGGTCTTCCGTCTGATACTCGCTGACTGTCTCTATGCCGACATGAAATAGCGCACAAAGTGCCCGTCGGTCGTAGTATGGTGTGAACTTCTCATCCGTGACCTCGGCTGGCCCATCTTTGAGCCACGGTGGATGTTGCAATTCACATTCTTGTCCTGTAAGAGCGAGCGACCCGACAGGGGTTCGATTTGCAGCTTCCTCGATTAGTCGCTCGACGAACGGACTCTCGGGAGCGAGAGCAACCGATTCGTCGCCGACCTCGTCCACATCACTGGCGATTTCCAGAGTTGCGCCGTTGAGTTCGAGGTCAGTCTCTGCATCGTCCGGGAGCGAAACCGTCCATCGCCGCCCATCTTTCACGATATCGGCACCAAGCGAGTTCAAGTACGCCTCTGTGAACTTTTCGACCGCCCTTTCCGTCACGGCTAACGCGGCGTCAGTCATCGCTGTCCCCCAAGTCGAACCCCTCGAACACACCGTTGTTGAAGTCGTTTAACTTGTCGGCGAGGTCACGCTGTTCCTGCAGGTCGATGGCCATTGCATCGAAGTCGTTCTCCAGTTCAACTTCCGAGCCGGCATTGACCAGCCGCTCGAACACGTCGTCCTCGAAATTGCGCCCCGTCTCCTCCAAACGAGTCAGGATCTCACTCAACTCGCCGACGGACTGCTGGAACAGGTCGATCTTGTGGTAGAGCCGTTCCAACACGTACTCCTCGATGGTGTCCTCGAGTGCGATGTTGAAGACGTACACCTCTCGATCCTGTCCAATGCGGTGAATCCGACCGATGCGCTGTTCGACCTTCATGGGGTTCCACGGCAGGTCATAGTTCACCATCACGTTGCAGAACTGGAGGTTGCGTCCCTCGTTCATCGCGTCCGTCGAGACGAGGACGCCCCCTTCCTCCTCGAATCGCTCGACGATTTCCTCTTTCTGGTCACTGGTGTGGCCGCCGTGGAAGGGATGGGTCGTGTACCCAGCCTCGTCGAGGCGATTCAGGATTGCTTGTTGGGTAGCTCGGAACTGGGTGAACACGATTACTCGACCCTTGTCAACTCGCTCCCGCGCTTCGGCGGTGATGTTCTGGACACGATCCAGCTTGGTCGGCGTCTCGATAGCGTCGACTCGTTCGAGGATTTGCTCGAGCTGGTCGGTGTGGGCTGGTTGCTTTCCCTCGTCGAGTTGCTTCTCGACAGTCTGTCGAAGGGCTGCTGGGCTGCTGACGACCTCTTTCTGGAGCGTCATCAGGACGAGCTTCTGGCCACCACCCTCACTGTAGGCTGTCCGCACGTAGTCGGTGACCGACTGGTAGAGGTCGCGCTCGGCTGGAGAAGGTTCGAAGGTACGCGTCGTGACCCTGCGTGGCGTGAAGTCGATATCTGTGTCCTCTCGGCGGTTACGAATCATCACCTTGCGCAGTCGCTTCTGGAGTTCATTCCGGTTGACCAACTTCTCCTGTGACCTGTTGATGAAGTAGTGGTGGAAAGCCTCGCGTGTCCCGAACAGTCCCGGTCGGAGTAACGAGACGATGTTGTAGAGGTCTGTGACGTCGTTCTGGATCGGCGTCGCTGTGAGGAAGAACGCATAGTCGTACGAGAGCTTCTGGAGGAGGTCGTATCGATCAGTGTCCTCGTTCTTGACGTAGTGTGCCTCGTCCAGTACGAGTACGTCCCAATCGCGGGCAAGGACGGTCGAACGGTTGCTTTCACTCTTGGCCGTGTCGATGCTCGCGATGATGTGGTCGTGAGCGTTGAAGCCCTCGAAGTCGTCGTCGTAGTTGCATTTGAACTTGAGGCCGAACTTCTCTAGCATCTCCGCTTGCCACTGCTGAGCGAGTTGCGCCGGCGTGAGGATGAGTACCGCGTCGTCGGTTCCACGGTAGTGCATTTCTTTGAGAATCATCCCGACCTCGATGGTCTTCCCGAGGCCGACCTCGTCGGCGAGGAGGGCCTTGCCATCCATCTCGAAGAGGGCACGGTGGGCGGCGTTCACCTGATGTTCGAGAAGTTTGACGTTCTCCTCGTCGAGATGTGAGAGCGAGCGAAGTTCGGTGTCAGGCTGGCCAGCCTTGAGACGGTTGGCCTGCACCGTGAGGAGATGGTCGTCAAGAGAGGACGCGTCGGCGAGGCAGTCGGTCAGATCGGTGTCCTCGTGACGGAGTTCGACGTCCACGAGGTCGTCTACCATCAGCTAATTCTCTCAACTACTTCATCAAGAAAGCTTTCCAAATTGTCGATACTTTGTCCTTCTCGATACATGGCTTTTACAATCGATTTTCCTTGAGACTTCTTGTAACGATTACCTACACCATGAATACGTCCGCACTCACTGCAAGTGCGCTCTTCTTGTGGGGCGATATCTCTATCAGTATAATGTCGATCTATTTCTGCACAGAGTTTGTCGGGGATGTCTTCGTAATGAGTTACGAACCCCTCGCTGACTTCCAAGCCAAGTGCCTCATTAATTCCTTCCGGAGTGAAATAGTTCTCAATTTCACGTCGCTCAAGAACATGAATTAGCACATCCGACTCGCAGGTATCACATTGCTCTCGGAGTTCACGTATGTATGGTTTTTCAGAATCGTCGGGACTTGACCGATCACTATCAAGTAGGAAACCGAAGTTCCGGTTGATTTCGGCTAATTCAGCAGGGTCGCATTGTCGAATATTGCCACTGCCACCCAGATGCTGAATCGTAATTCTTGCTCTATCTGCCTCCGAGAGGTGATTATCTGCGACGACTCTCAACATCTGTACGTCGGTGCTACCTTCGACATATATCACGAAGTCACTCTGGAGAATGTCACTATTTCGAGCACCCAGTTCTTCAATGACCGATAGATAGTCCTCCTTAATTTGTCTGACCGATGTTCTGCCAGCATCCCGCTGTACAAGCATAACATCTCCGTGTCCACGCCGATCAATGAATTCCGGAGAATGAGTAGACAACATAACTTGTCCACCGTTCGTTGAGATCTGCTTCAGTGCTCCGAGCATCCGACGTTTTGCTTCAGGATGTAGCCAATTCCCGGGTTCTTCGAACAACAGCAGGTAACCTTCTCCAATGTGGCGCTCTCTGTATGTTTCGACTAGTGAAAGAACCAGCATACTTCCGACACCTGATCCCCTCTGATCAATCGGAACGGACATCTCTGAATACTGATCAGTAATTCGAATCGAGGGTGTGAACGCCTTGCCCAGATTGATTTCACCGGTATCAAGCTCTAGGTGCCTTATGGAATCCATTCGGCTTACTAGGCCCTCTTCGATCTGTTCCTGAACCGCTCCCACCTCTCTATTCAATTCTCTCTCTAGTTCTTTCCTCGCCTGTCGAAGAGCATCGCTCTCCTCAAGTAGTGGAGTGAGTAGCTGATCGATTAGTGTATTTGACTTAAAAGTAGTCTCCTCCGTTACATTTCTCTCAGCAGGAATATACACTGGCTCGGGAAGATATTCCCAAAGGAAATCACGCGTATCTGGTTTTCCGAGCGAATCGTATTCCCCTACTAGGGTATCAGTCCCGATCGCAACCTCATCAGGCCCGAGATAGGTATCTGCCATGCTTCTCCGTGGATCAGGGTACTCCCACTTCCGTGTAATCTGGAGTGTATTATTGGGAATCTCGATTGAGTCATGGAGAGCGTCGGCCAATTCATCAGGAACTGGGCTAAACAACGCTGAAATGATTATCTCGTCCTCAATGCCCATATGGAACTGATTGGTTGTAGGCTTCCCTTTCTCGGTTAGGAACATTTCAATAGCCTCTAAGAGTGAGGACTTTCCTGCATCGTTCTTACCGACAAGTACCGAGAGATCCGAGACTGACTCGATTTGGGTGCGCTCAATTGATTTGAAGTTCTTAATCTGAATACCGGAGAGTCGCATCATTGGATGATTCCTTTAAATCCACTCAACCAGTAACCCAGAATGTTTCGGTGAATCCAAGTGCTACAGGCATGCCTCGTGGGTAGATGCGGTAGGCTAGCTACTTTGCGCTGTATAGTTACTTGGCTTGATATTCAGTCCAAAGAGACTATGAGCGGAGAGGGTAGGCTCTTTGTATGAGTCAGTTATCCGAACTGAACGTGTATTTTCATCGGCTGGCCCCCGGAAGTCCATCCGATGAAACGTTGTTCAAATTCTACGACGAGGGATATATCATCTGCCACTACGACGACACCGCGAGTTTCTCTGCAGACGACTACGAGAACGGAGCAGCCGATCTGGAAGACATGGTCGATTTCGCCGAGTCCGGGGGTGTCTGTCTCATCCAATTAGACGCAGATAACGACTACTACGACCGGGGACGAAAGTTGGGCGTTGTAACGCCCGAGACAGAGCCGTTTATCATCGGGGTTGGCGAGGGTGGGACACGTACCGAGGAATTCACCGATCCAGAAGAAGCGAAGAACCACCTCGAAGGAGACGAAGAGGTCACAAAAATCTACAAAGGAGTCGAGCTGCAGACCGAGATGCGCGATCTAACCTCCCGCGAGTACCTTCTCAGTGCATACGAACCGCCGTCAACGACTTTCTGCAGGTGGCGAGTCGTGGAAGATCAAATTAAGGCACTCCTTAGTGGTGAGCAGCTACCCATCGATGAGCCGACTTCATACTCTCCTGACCAAACAGAGAGACTTTGTGAAGAGTATCTCCGCGAAGAATACGAGTATTACCCATTGATTCAGCCCGGTGGATCTTCCGGAATCAACCAGAGCTTCGATTTAATCGGTGGGATTGGCGATGATTCTGTCTTCGGCGAAGTGAAGAATATGAAAGGTACCTCCCAGTCCGCACTAGACGATCTTGAGGACGAGGCAAATGGTCAGACGAGGGCGTTCTATTTTTCTCGTAATCCCGTCGATGACACTCGGAAAGGAGTCGAGATTGTGTTGTTAGAGGACGTCTTGGAAACACTCTCTGGGATAGATCGCACACATCGTATGATGGAGCGAATGACGGCGTGGTAGCGAGTGGAGATTAACAGTCCCTTCGAATATAGGCCGTTCTTGTGAGCGTTATCGTCGGGGGATTTAGGCAACCTCTCGGACAATTCTATTGATTGACCATGGCTGTGGCTCACGCGTCAAGGCACCCCCGCCAAAGCTATGACCGAACCGCAAGCGACACCACATCATCAAGCATGGTCTGCTCCAGAATCCGCTCCCGGTATCCATCGTCGACTAAATCCGTGGGATTCGTCGTCGCCAGCTCCGTCGCGTGACCCGTCTCTTCGGCGACGTCGTGAGCATCGAGACAGATCCGTCGGTCATCCCATGGAATCACTTCCAGTGCCTCGTCAATGTCGGGATAGTCCTCGTCACGTTCCCAGATTTCGGCCTGCTCGACGAGTTGAACCCGATTCTCAATAGCGTTCTGCTCGATGTCCCGTGCGAGGTCTCGGAGACGCCCGACGAGGTCGTCCAACTGAATGAAGTTCGGAATCTCGTCCTGGTAGAACACGTTGAGCGTTCTCCCGGCTTTGTTTCCGCCGCGAATCAGGTTCTGCCGTATCTGGGATGTGTCCATCGAGTCAAGTTGTCCCTCGTAGTCTGAGCGTCGGAGGCGACTGACGTGGTCGAGTACACCATCGGCAATCTCCTCGGCGAGACTCGGCTCGCGATTCAGATATTCCGATTCGACGTGGTTCGAAATATAGAGGGCGAACTCGTTGTCTTCCAGATACTGCCGGCACTTGTGGTGGTGTGAGTCGTCACGAAAGCAGAACCCGAGGACAACACCAGTATCGAGGAACGATGCGTCCGACATCTATTCCCGGGCGAGGAGTTGTTCGATTTGCTCTTCGACTGTCTGGGAGTACGCGTCCGAGACACTATCGAGTTCGGTGCTTCGGGAGCGGTCACGAAGGAGATCCGTCCGCACTTCTCTAAGCTGCGTAGTGAACTCAGCAATCTTTTCGGCCGCGTCCTCCTCCCAGTCCATAAGTCGTTCTTCGGAGATGCTCTGATTGTGGGCGAATCGGAGAACGGCCTTACTGAGTGTAGTGATGAATTCGTCGAGGAACTCCGCGATACGGCTGTACTCGACTGACTGCTCCACCATCAGACGGACAGTATCGTCCCACCGGAGGTAGAGCGTCTTCATCTCTCCATAGCGTTCTTCCTCCTCCGGGTACATCGCCATCATCTCGTCCAGTTGGCGCTTGAGGTAGTCCTCGTTTGACTCACCTCGAGTACCGTAGTTTGGGAGCCGCCTCTGTTCTCCCAAGTCGATCGTACTCAGGAGCCATCGGAGTTCACTGTATGCCTGAATGAACTCGTTCTCGGCGTGCTGCTCGTACTGGTGTTTCTTGATGACGTCGACGTTTTCCCGTCCAAATTCGCGGACAGCCCATCTGACGGCCTTCGGGATGAGTTCGAGGCCCTCCTCGGAGACTTCGAACTCCTCGACGTGCATCGGTTTGGGGATGTACTGTTGGCCGTCCCAGCCAATCGCCTGTGGGGCATTGTAGAATCGTCCGGAGAATTCGTGCTCGTTCGTGAGCTCTCCGTACATGTACCAGTAGCGTGGGAGTCCAACTTCGTACTCGTGGACTTCGAGCAGACGTCTATCGGTGATACAACAGAGCTTCAGGAACTTAGAGCGCGATATCTGGTCGTCACTCTGTTCCTTCAGTTGCCGCAAGAGGAGCCAGCCCAAGAACTCTGGCTCGCCGAACTCTGGCTCCTCTTGGCTCATAGTCTATTCCGAAGTTTGGCGGGTAGGTGGTTAATGTTTCCCTCTGATCACGAAAGGGAACGATCAGTCGGGGAAAAGAGATTGACTGTTGTTAGTAGTCGCTCAGCCGTGACTCCAGAATGTTCCGATAGGTGTCGTCGCCGGTTGCATCGGCGAGGCCCTCACACAGCTCGCGGAGGTTATCGGTGATTTCCCACTTGCCAAGGTACTCAGAGACAGACTTGCCGTGCTCCCAGCGGTAGCGGAGGAACTGCGCTTTGTCGAGGTCAGTGAGTTCTTCGTCGCTGTCGACGCGTCCCTGCACGTAGGCAATTCGTTTCTCCTCATCCCACGTCCCGAGTTTGAAGCCTTCGTCCATCCGGTAGAGACGCATATCCTTCATCCGCTCGGGCGTGGCGTTCGTTCCACGACAGAGTTTGTTTAGATCGTCATACGTGGCTCTCGGCGTCTCCAGCAGGTCAAGGAAGACATCGACTTCACCGATGTCGCTGCCGTGTTGGATAACACCATAGATTTCGTCGACGACTTCCTTAGCAGTCATCGTCTCGCCGGCGCGTTCGACCTTACCGTGGTGTTTAGAGTATTCGTGGAAACATCGGCCCATCTCAACGACTCCAATGTCGCCGCGAGAGAGTTCGCGATTCTCTTCGAGACGCTTGCGAGTGGTTTGGGCAGTTCGGTAGATATTACGACGGAGGCTGTTCCACGAGATTGGCTTTCTCTCCGTCGCTGGACGTGCAACGATCACGATGTCGAATGTTACTGCTTCTCCACCGATGAATTTATTTTCGTCGGCGTTGATCGGATACGTTGCTGTTACTTCGAAGTCCTGCTGACAGAGTGCCTGTAGGAGTTCACCCCACGATTCGACCCCTGCATGGTGATAGGTAAAAACGACCGCTCCATCCTGCTTAAGCATTCGGTGGATGTTTCCGAACGCTTCTCCTAGCTCAGACTCGAATTCTTTTGCCCCTTTGCCTTGTGCTGGGTTTGCCACAATACTCTCCGCGCGCGGGGTTTGAGTTGGCTGGAACTGATCGTATTTGTCGGCTAAGAGAATTCTCTGCCAAACGTAGAAGAAGTCCGAGATTTCGGAGTATATAATGTTGTCGTAGTAGGGTGGATCAGTGAGGACGACGTCGAACTCATCCTCCATGTCCAATGTCCGAGCGTCTGAGCAATAAAGCTCAAAATCTCCACCAATTGGCTGCGCAAACTCTGGAGATTCTACCGTTTCCCCGTCCTCTACGTAACGCTCTGTCGGAGCTTTTGCGTATTCAACTCCACGCTTGACCATCTCCCACATCGACCGGAATGTTCCCCTTCCATACTCTGCACCCCATGGGTTCCCCTCTGCTGGTTCATGAGGAACATCAAATGAGTTTGATTTGAATAAATGCTGTATCTTATTATATGAATAGTCGTAACCCGTCATCAGTGTATTTGTAGACAAAGTGTTCGTGAGAGTCAACAGAAGATATTCTTGTGCATCATGATCCTCAATCTGTTCAATTCCTTTGAGTATTTTGCCTAGTGTGAGTAGTTGCCGGTCGTTGAATAAGTCTGACCACTGATCGAAGCCGTGGTCAAGAAGATTATGGCCCCCACCGATTCCTCCCTCGAAAGCGGAGCTATCGGTCATTATGCCCAATGGAATCTCTACGTTGGGAACGTACTCATGTAGATCGGGGGAGTTTTCTAATTCTTCGGACGCTTGCTCGAATATATCCAGATCATCTTCGGTGGGTGCCTTGTAGTCCTTTACTTCACCCTTCGAGTAGCCATTCTCGTCGCAGTGGCCGCAGTAGTACTCGATAGCGTAGGGACGGAGATCAAATCCGTCCTGTTCCTGTACAGCGTCCGCGATTCGGTATTGTTGACCACAGTCTGGACAGGAATAATCACCACTTCCCACGTTCCCTTCTGATGGATCAAACGTCTCGCCGGTAATTGGTGAAACCTGCTCCGACTGCCAGTCGTCTACACGAATAACCGACCAATCTGTGGGGTCAAGAACCGTATATTTATCATCATGATCGTACCGACCTTTCCCAACGCGATAATCTCGAAAGAGAGGGACAGAGTGACCACACGAGACACAGTTGACCTCTTTCACCCAGAGGACGTACATTATGTCGGCGTCGTGATCACCGTTAGGACATTTGGTTCGATAGTACTGCATGACATCGTCAGCGACGTTCTCTCTTAGCGTCTCGTACGCATCCTCAAGACTCTCAAGATCAACGTCGCTGGCTTCCATTTGTTTCTTTGTGACAAACCAAGCTACAGGGTTGAGGTCGTTACCGACAGTTTCTGCACCAAATCGGGAGGCTTCACCGATAGACGTCCCCCCACCCATGAAAGGATCAAGCACTTTCTTGTCTTTCACTCGGATATCTTTAGAGTACAGATTCCAGAGAGAATCTGGGTCAGTCAAATCAACCTCGTCAATCAGATTTTGAATCCCGTCATCTCCTGTTGTATAGTCTGAGAGGGTGCCATTTTGACCGGGCTGGTGAAGTTCGACATGTTCCGAATCATCAAGCAGAGTGTATAGAGAAATTGCACGAAAAACACACCCAAGTCGCCTAGCCCACCACTTGTGCATAGTGTAAACCGGACGATACCACTGCTTTGCCCGACCCTCTTTTGATGCTATCTCATTTATCCTCTCAATCGGGAATCCCTTCTCGATAGGCAGCGTCTTCCGTTCACCGTCTTTTGATTGACCGAGTTCCCGGGACATCTGTTGATGGCCTACCTGTTTCTGGCAGCGTTGTATAACTTTATCCTCACTAGTGAGATGACACTCTACATAGGTTGAAGTCTACCATCGCAGACGACAACACATGAGCAAGATTGAGCTTACAGACGACTGGGCACGTACACTCTCGTCGAATCGGAAGGGGGATTTCGGCGAAGCTATCGCCAAAACCCACATCCAGTCGGTTGTCGAGGAGTGCCCTCACGAACTCTTTCCTGAGTACGGGGACATCGATTCGTCGCTGTACACGCAGGCACGCCATCGTCACCATTTCACCTTCAGAGAGGCCGATGAATCGGGGAAGATAGAACGGATTCAGTGGCAAGCCGACTTGACAATCAAACTCATCAATATCTACGAAGACAGTGCCCCAGAGATGGAACGAAACGTCGCGCTCGAAGTAAAGACTGGCCAGTACGCGAAACTGGAACGTGATCAGAAGAAAGTGATGGGTATCCTCAATGAGGACGAGGAAACGCTCGTCTTACGAGCGAACGTGCGATTGGATGGTGACTCAATAGCAGAAATACAGTATTCGACTCTAAAGCCAGACGCGTCAACGAAGGCAGGGTATCGTCTCATACCTTTTAATCTCTAATCTTTTCGAGGCTTGCACCAGAGCGCAGTCGGTTATTTTGAAAACGACTCACCACAGTACTTATGCTTTTGTTAGTTAGTCATGCAGACAAGAAATGGCCAGCACGGAGTCTCTTTCACGAACCATCGCGGACACGGTCACTATAAGCCGTGAACTCCGCGAAGAAGGCCAGATAGACGGCCAAGTCAAGCTCTACAACGTTGACGACGACGACGAGTTCGAGGCCGACGCGTCGACGTTCTTCGACCGCACCTTGATGACTCAAGGGCTTCGCGAGGCGTTCGTCGACCTCCGCGACACCCTTGACGGTGACGCCAACTACGGCAGTCACATTCTTTACGGGCCGTACGGATCCGGGAAGTCCCACCAGATGGTGGCGATGTACCACTGCTTCGCCTCACCAACGGACGCTGGCAAGTTCGGCGACCGCCACGTCGATGGCTTCGCCGATGCGTTGCCCGACGACGACAACTCGCAGGCGATTACCGTCTCTCTGCAGGACTACCAGCCGGACTATCTCTGGGAACCCTTCTTCGATGCACTCGACTACGACCCCGGCACCTACGAGAGCGGTGGCTACCCCGACCGACAAACCATCCTCGACGCCGTCGGTGACCGAGCCGTCGCCTACCTCGTCGACGAGCTGGAGGACTGGTTCGAGCCCCTCTCGGGCGACCGGAAGAAGGTGAATCGTGGCTTCCTACAGGCGTTGCTCGAAGCTGCTGACGACGACGATTCCGCTCTCTTCGCGTTCGTCTCTGTCCTCCGCAAGGGCTCGGAGGTTCACAACATCCTCGAACGGGAGAACGCGTCCGAGGTCAACATGAACAGCAAGGTAAGCAAGCGTGAGGTACTTCGCCACCGACTCATCGACGAAATCGACGAAGCGGCAGTCGTCGAGATCGTCGAAGGCTACGTGGACGCGTACGCGGATAATGACCACGTGCCGGACTCCGACATCCCGAGCGACCTCGCGCGCGAGATGCGGGAGTCGTACCCCTTCCACCCCGTTCTCCTTCAGGCCCTCGAGACTCGCTACTACGCCGACGAAGGAAACCAGAACACCCGCGGGATGATCTACCTCTTCTCCAAGATTCTCACGACTGCCGCCGATCCCGAAGCCGACCCCGACGACGAGGACGCGTCGAAGCTCATTGAGGAAACCGACCTCGTCACTCACGGCGACATTGACGCCGTCATCTTCGAGGACGAACTCTCGCGCATCAACTTCGACCGGCCAAACGTCTGTATCGACGATATCGAGAACCGCGTCGACCCCGACAAGATTCCCTATGGCCGACGGATCCTCAACACGATTCTCCTCTACAGCCTGAAGCCCGACGAGGGTGAGGGTGCCGGCAAGGCCGAGATCGTGATGGGGTCGCACCAGACGGGCGACCTCGTCTCGGATATCGTCCTCAACCTCGAGCAGCTCTACGGTGTCGCGTGGTATCTGCACAAACTCAACGGCAAGTACGCCATCCGCGACCGGCAGAACCCCAACGCCCTCATCCAGAACAAGGCCAGCGAGGTCGACGAGAAGATCGCGCTCGAACAGATTGCCGAGACGGTCACCGAGGTCTTCGGAAGGAACGCCTTCCCGGCAGGGTTCAGCGAGGGCGACCTAAAGCAGGTACCCGACAACCGAGATATCAAGGTCGTCGTCAAGGCCAACGAGTGGACGCAAGAGGACATCGAGACGGTCATCAAGAACGCTGATGGAACTCCCGGCCGCGAATGGCGCAATACGCTGGTGTTCGTCCAACCCAAGAGCGACAAGGCCATCGAGTCCGGCACGGGCTTCATCGAGAAGGCTCGCTACATCGAGGGCGCAAAGCGTGTCCTCAAGGACGAATCGCTCGACGGCGAGATCCGTTCCTCGGTCGAACGCCAGCAAGAGGACGAGCTCCGCGAACTTCGTGACCGCGTCGAACTCGCCTACGGTGAGATTATCGACGGCGATGACCTCCTCACCGACTTTGAGTTTGCCGCCGAGATGGATCTTGACGTGTTCGTCTCCGACGGCGAACCGCTGAGCGCCAAGGACATCACGACTAGTGTCTACGCGGAGGGAATCGACCTCCGTGGGTTCATTTGGGAGATTGTCGACGACCTCCTCGACCGCCGCGGGGAAGCCAGTATCGAGGACATCTATGAGCAGTTCCTTCGACAACCGACCTACCCGATTCCGGGCAGTCCGGGCGATGTGCTGGACGAGGCTGTCAAAGCTCTTGACGACAAGCCAGTCATCACTCACGGCTCGAATGGATTCTCCGAGTCTCTGAAGGGGAGCTCTCTTGACACGACCATTCTCCGCGAGAGCGACGTGGAGCGGTGGACTGTCGATGACGTCGTAGAGGAACTTCGCCGACGGTTCGGAAGCGGAACGATAGCTATCGACATCGGCAACTTCGAACTCGAACTCCTCGAGGACACTGAAGTGTGGCTCGAAGGCGATAGTCACGATTCGGTAATGACCGCTGTCGGCAGTCTCGGACAGGAGGATAAGTACGTCCTCTACAGCGGGACGGACATCGTGACCAAAGCCCAGTCCGACGCAACGATTCACGACATCTCTGATGCTGAGCGGATTGGAACAGCTGACGTCCGTGGTCGCATTCGCGAAGCCTTGGAGTCGAGTGGTCGAGCGAACACGCGTCGCATCCTCGAAGATATCCGCCGGGACGATACTGTCTATCTCCCCGGCGACGAGACCGACCGCGCGTTCCGTGAGGCGGTGAATGACTTCCTTGTTGACGACTACCTTGTCGACGTCGATCGTGAGTACTCCGAGACACTCGGCGACCGCGACCCGACTGACGTGACGCTCGTGCCAGTGGTTCCGAGCGATGTCGGCGACAAGATTATCGATTACATCGACGGACTCGACGGTGGAGAAGAGTTCACTGTCGGGAGCGTGACCGAGCGATTCGATTCGAGTGTCAGCGAGGACGCTGTCCAGACGTTCCTCCTCAAAAACCTCGGACGAGACACCGAACCCGAGTACGTCATCGCCTCGGACGGATCCGGTGACCCAACGCGTTGGTCGCCCGGCTACCAGTTCCGTGTCCCGAGTGGTGGCTGGCGGTTCGTGTTCAACGGCGACGATGTGGCCAATCTCCGCAGTAAGTGGCGTAGCGAAGAGGACTCTGGCGACGTCACCTACGGCGAGGTGAGATTCAAACTGAACGACCGAATGGGTATCCCCGGCCCATTACAGGGCACCGCGCGAATCAAGGAGACGATGACGAAGCTGACGCTAGAATCGGGTGAGGACTTCACCAAAGTTCGCGACCTGTTCGAGCGAATGCCCGACGACGCGTGGAACATCTCCGTCGAAATCAACTTCGAATAACAATGCCAGAACCCGGCCAACTTCCCGGCGAGTACAACATCGTCGTCAAGGACGAGTACGACCTCTTCGACCACCGAGTTCCGGTCGAGGAGTTCAAAGGGATGCTTCAAGAGAACGACGTACCCGACGAAGTGTGCGTCGTTGGACTCGGGAGCGTCTTCGAGGACGACGAAGAGGTAACCGAACTCTCGAGACTCATGAACCGGAGCGCGAACAACCTCGAAACACGGCACCCGCTGCCGACAATTCAATTCGCCACGGAAGGATCGTTCCAACGTCGACAGAGAGATTACGAGTTGCAGACGGAGACCGACCTCTACCGGTTGAGTCGAGTCTTCGGGCAGCAGATTAGTCGCCGAAGTAGTGGCTGGCTTACGGCACCGTTCTGAAGAGAACGGGGATGTTATTACCAGAAACCTTGTTCACAAGTGGGTGAAGTTAGCAAACTCTATCTGAAAGTCAGATTTAACACCAACAAAACATCATTTTGAGATGGCCATCGCCGTCGGCCAAGAGGTGACAATGTATGTCCGACCGACAATGTGACATTTGTGGTGAGGGAATGACACGGGAGTTAGGAGAACCGATGTACGTGGACGACTCTCAATACGAGTATGCCCACGTCGATTGCGCTAATGACGTGGGTGTCGATACGTCGTTGTGAGAGATTCCAAAGACACAACGACGTAGGATTTTTTCGTCATCAGTCTACAGAAGCCGGAAGTCTCCTACCATCGAGACCTGTGTTGGGGTTCCATCTTCGTCACGTGTGATGAAGTAGAGGTCGATGCGCTCCTTTCGACCATTCCGGCGGAAGACCGGCACGCACGTCATCTCATCCGATGACCGTTCCTTACAGTGGGTCTCGATTTGCCGACGGGTCCACTTCCCTTGCTGTTCTAAATCAGAACGGGAACGATGATCGTAGGACAGCGTATCTGCGGCTGCATTCACCACTCGTAGAGAGAATTCGGGAACGTTGCTGAAATCAAACGCCCCGTTTGGATCAGTCAATTGCTTCAAGTCGTAGATGTCGTGCTGGTCGAGACAGAGTGCGTTGTCTTGGACGGCCCTGTAGACATCGAGAGCGGGATAGGGCTGTGCCAACACGTCGTGCAGATACTGTTGGATACTCTTGTGATACTCGTCAAGCGAGAAATGCTCACTGTCGGGTGAGATGACTTGTAGCTCGGCACCGGTCTGTGGGATTTTTCGAATGCGTGGCTGGTTCAGTGGAGTCAGGAAACCCATTCGGTCAGTGGTGAGTAAGTACGCGTAGCTGAAAAGTCGCGATCGTGAGCCGCCGCTTTTGACCGGGTCTTTGTTCTCCGCGTAGTACTTCGAGTCCAGGACGGCCAAAGTCACGTCGCCCTCTTCCACCGCATGGTCTGGCTGATGATACACTTGTGACTCGTCCTCGAACGGTTTTACTGTGGGTGAGCGGACAGCAGAGACGTTCTCGGTCTGATCGAGCCAGTCGTACTCCTTGATCGACCTCAGTTCGGACTCTATTGCGACCTGCGAATACTGCTCAAATAGCGATTCCATATTCAATACGTAGTCTACAACGAGTTCTCGGTCTCCCTGCATCGCCGGTGTGCCGAGCGAAGATGCGACGACAGCTTTCGAGACTTCGACAGCCTGTCGATAGTAGTGGCGTTGCTTCGGGAGGTCACGCAGGGAGAACCGCTGGTACTCGGGGATTCGCCGACGGCCACTGTCCACGTCCAGCTTCTCCAAGTGACGAACCTCCTGATGCACTTGCGAGAAGATGTGGTAGTAGGCTTGGTGGTCGTACTCGTCTTCGTACTGACTGAATAGCCTGAGTAGGTGCGTGCCGGCGTAGTGGAGTAGCGAGTTGGCGGGATTATCGTACTCTACTTCCTTCAGGATACAGTGCTGGTGTGCCCGCCCCTCTGCTTGATTGATTAGCGACTGCTCGACATCAATCACACCGCGAGGTTGTTCGAGATCGGCCCGGCGAGTTTCCAGACGTCGCACAAACCCGTTTCGGTGGATAACTTCGAGTCCGTTGAGGTAGTTGATCGCCAGAATCAGGAATACGTCTTCGAGGTTGACATCCTCCGTCCGGAACTCCGAGAGGGGGATGCCGTGGTACTCCACCGACCGCTTCCGGCCATGGACGGCGAGCAACATATCGAAGATGTAGTCCCAGTCAATCTTTGGCTCGATACGCAACTTCGAACGTGGCGTGAGACTGATTATCCCGACATTATCTCGTGCTGTGACGTGCATCACGCGTCCATCGAGTCGTACTCGGACAACTCGATATTCTTTGTCTTGGTCGTCAATCGACTTCTGCGTCTTGACAAAGATGTTGTCTGCTTCTTGTTCGAACGATGCTCGACGAAGTTTTTCGCCAATCGAAGCTGGGCAATCCTCGATACGAATCTCACCACGCTCGGGGATACTGAACGTGCCAGGTTCGTACTCGTACGCTTCGACGGACTCTGCAGTACTCATTACTGATACGAACCCATCTGGCGCTGTTCAGCCTCCAGTTCTCGGTTGGCGAGGTCTGCTGCGGCGCCGAGCTCGAACGTCTCGAACGACTTGTTCAACGCCCGGTAGTGTTCCTCGATTTGCTCAATTTGTGGGAAAGCAGCCGAGTTCAAAAGCCGAGGGACAATGAACGTGCGGAACGCTTGTCCGACCGCTTCTTCGGGTTCGTCCATGTACAGGCTCTCATCTTGGAGTGCCTCGTGGAGGAAGATGGCGACGTCACGGTAGTGCATCGGGCCGAACCTCATGATTGGCCCGCGCGACGCCTGCTCGGAGCCGTGATTAATTCCCTCGAAATCAGCCTCGAAGAGTTCGAGCAGTTCCGCGTTATCGAGTAAGGGGATGTCGCCGAGGTAGTCGTCGATCCATCCCTCGAATAGCGTGCGCCGGTCGTCGTCCTCGTACTCATCGAGTTCAACCATCGCGAAGCGACGCGTGATGGCGTTGTCCAACTCGTTGACCGTCCGGTCGGACATGTTCATCGTACAGATGATGCTCACTCGCTCGTCAAGCTCGATAGTCTCTCCGTCGTCGGTTTCGATGAGTGTTTGATTTCGATTCTCGATGGCCGTGTAGAGCGGCCCAAAAATCTGTGAGATATCTGCCCGCGTAATCTCGTCGAGTATTACAGCATATGGAATCTCGAAGTCACGTGCGCGCTTGACGCCTTCCGAGACAGCACCGAGCTCCGTCTGATACCCGAGCGACCGAATACCGGTCGACCCTGTGAGCTTCGGGCCGATACCGCCGATGATGTCTTTGGCCGTCCAAGAGGGCGTCGCAGTATGAAGCGAGTAGCCGACACAATGCTCAAGAGCGAGTTGTTTCGCAAACGTCGTTTTTCCCGTACCTGTCGGGCCGTAGAGAACAACCGGCTTCCCCGTCCGGAGTGCGGTTCGAGCGTTTCGTTCCACCTCGTCAGGGACTAGTATGCTCTCGGGGGTGTCGTCACCGCGAGTAATCACCGTCCGCTTCAGAGTTTGAGAAGCGTGTGGAGATTTCAAAACAGCTTGTCTAATCAGACCTACGCCTTGATCTCCTTCGTGGTGCCGGTCAAGACCCTGTTCACGGATAAGGAATTCGAGGACATCGCTACCGTTTGAATCTTCGACAGCTTCCACGACCTTCTCGGGGACTGCTCGGAGGACATCGAGATTCTCTCTAGCGTCTTCCACTGTGTAGTTACCCGTAGAGCCACTCATTTTTTGTAAGAATTCAGCCCACCGTGATAAAAGAATGCCTGCGCTGATGCTCACAAACCGGCAGCCCACGGCGCACACGTATTTGGCTCACCCTCGGCACCAGGGGTGGTGGAACATAAGTTTGTCACCAAAACTGTTTCACCATTGCCAGAATTACACGTATCCAGTGAAAAGAAGATCTGAGATTCAGGACTGTGAAAACCTACTGGCTACGGAACTTCCAGACCATCTGCACGTCCGGCGGAAAGTTATCGTCACAGGATTTGTTGAAGATTTCAAATCCGATTTGGAAGATTACAACATAGTTTCCGTAGACATCTCTGAGTGGGAACATGCCGAACTGATGGAGACTCTGAGATACGAGCTTCAGAAAGAACTCTCGACAATCAGGTACTACTACAGCCGGATTAAAAGTATCGGGGCCTCAATTCCCGGAATTGGCGGGGGAAGTGCAGGTGTTGAAGCCAAACCCGATTACTCACGAACAACAGACTATTTACAAGATGTTGCCGACAAAAGCGACGACAACGTCGTTGTAGTGATAAACTATCACGGGAAGAGGCCCGTTAGTGGTTTCAGTTGGATACCTAAACTCGATATCCCCGAGAATGCAACTATTGTAACAGACGGGTACACAAGTTGCGAACTAGATATTACAGAAGAATACGAGATTGGACGACTCACGGTTAACCAAACGGTTGACTATCTTACTGAACTCAGAAGCGGGATTGATCAACGCGAAGCCGCCCAGATACACCACGTACACGATGGTAACCCGGTTGCTATCGAAATTGCTAATCAAGAGGGCTCTCTTGAACAACCCCTAGAGGGTGATGCTCTGCGAACTCTCTGGTCAGAAGTTTACGACGACAAAATATCTGGTGACGAATTAGACCTTCTAACCGATAGCTCACACCTGATAGATCTTGATCAGAGAGATGTCGCATCGGTCACGGACAAGACTCGCGGAGAGGCGAAAGACATCCTCAGGCGGCTAGAACGGAAAGGTGTTGTCTCACAGAAACAGTCTGGTCTATTCACTACTGACAAATATGTAAAAAGATATACTGCGAGCCAATTGACTGGACGAGAGCTTTCGCAACAGCACAAGATGTCATTCCATGACTACGCTGAAAAGTGGGTGGATTCTCATGAGTCTCGAATGGCAGAAATGGAGGAAAAGTCAAAACTAAATCGAGACGATCCGATATCCCCTCCAGACTTCGATACAGGGCTTACAGACCCGAACTTGTTCTTGGCGATTCACCACCTATCTGAAATACATGATGAATTAAATAAAAAATTGTTTGTTGAAGAATTAGAGAAGATAGATGGTGAAAAATCGAGTGTTTTCGCGTTTGGCATGATTGCCCAGCGATTCTTTTTTGAAAATCCAACAGAAGTTCTGCAAGAACTCTCCGAGTCAATACTCAATATTGAGGGAGATCTCGAGAACGAGCTATTCTCCGGGACTCTGGGAATATTTTTCGACTTTGACGTTCAAGAATATTTCTCAGAGTTAGCTGGTGGGTGGTCAGGTAGTGTCAGTACAGATAGAATCAACACGGAAAACGTATCTCAACCCGATGATGTGGTGATGAAGATTCAGCAGGACTTTCTCCCCAATATTTTTGAAAACCTTCCAAGTGACGTGAAAACAGCCGTCTCTCACCTCATAGCACTAGCCGTTACTGATACCAGAACTGCCAGAGAGTACTACAATCGGTTTGGGAAAACAGCTGAAAAGTATGGTCTAGAAGAAGAGGCGTTCTGTCAGTGGTTGGACGAGCTTGGAAACCTCGCAGATGAACTCAACCCAGATATAGACGATTCTGACCAGAGCGATGCAGATCCGTATCAAGAGAGCTTCGAATCTCTAAACAGTGAAATTAGGCACCGAATCGACCTACAAGACCATCTTGAACAGAACGAATCTCAAGCGCAAGAACAGTTCCAACAACGCATAGAAAAGATTCGGAGCCGGCCTGACGAGATTGCAGACCAATATATCCGTTGTGGAGAGTACCTAGAGGAGATGGATAACAGCATATTTGCGTTCTTGTGGTATGTTGTTGGTCACGAAGGATTCGCCAAGATTGTACTGGGTGGAAAGAACTGGAAAATATTCGGGAAGTACAATCGGTTATCAGGGACTCGGGAAGAGCAAGAGAAGCGTATTGACGATGAAAAAATAGTATTGACAAGCGATGAAATAGAGGCGAAGTTTGGTGGTGTGAGTTAGTACCTCGTCCAGTCTTGCATGGCATTCATCCTCCTCTCTGCTTTCTCTTTCCACGTCATTTACTCAGGTCACTCACATCCCACACAGAATAGGGTCGATAATACGAGAGGAGAATAAATTCAGCTCTAGTGAACCGCTATTCCTCGGTGGCTTCGCCGTGTCGCGGTATGCCTGTGTTGTAAACAATACACTTCACGACGAGTTCGCGAAATCTTCGGTAGCCTCCCAAGACTCAGAACGCTTGCAGCGAGACATCCTTGTGCTCACCGAGGTATTGTTCGATCTCGCCCTCTCGCCATCCAAGGGGAGAGAGGACGCTCTCTGCGGCTCGGAGTAGTTGCGTACGATAGAAGTCGGCGTCGTACTCGTCCAATCCCTCGGAGGCAAGCGCAACACGGTCAGATGACTGCTTGCTATCGTCGACAACAACGTACTCCACATCCTGTCCGGGAGAGCGACTCAACCCCCGGTTCTCTGCTCGCTCCAGCGCAGCAACGTTCCGCGTCGACTGGGTATACTCGTCGAGCGGCTTCGATACACGGTTCTTCACCACGAGATCCTCGACATCCACGTCCCCGGTCTGTAGCTTCTGAAGCCACCGCTTCAGTCGCTCACAGACCGCCTTCACATCCCGGTGCTCGTCGAGTGCCGCAATCAGGTCCTTCTGCGCCTCTTCGATGAACTGCGGAGTGCTCCGTTGGCGGCACTCGATCCCTCTGAATTTGTAGTCGTCGTCACCGTCGACCTTGCCGAAGTACTTGGTGAGCGCGCCGGCCTCGGAGTTCCGCATGGGGACGAACGCGACCCAGTCGTAGTGTGCCTCGTGCTCTAATCGGATGCCTACGTCCCCAGAAATCGCCTCAGCCAACTCGTCGAACGGCGTCTGCTCCTCGCCGTCGACGGGCGTCACCCAGACGGAGTCGACGATCCCGTGGACGACGCGCCAGCCGTGGGCCTCAAGCATCTCCTTGGTGTCGAGGAGTATCTCACGAGCGAAGGCGTTGATTGCCTCGTGGCACTCGATGCGACCGAACTTCGCGTTCGAGAAGCCCTGATACCCGAAGCATGAGACCAAGATCCACTTGATTGCGCTTGAGCGCCCTTCCAACTCGGCGACTCGCTCGGGGTCATCTGTCGACCGAAGCTCCTGCTTGATCGCGTCGCGGTCGGAGATGAGCGGCTCAAGCACGTCCGGCAGGTAGCCCCGCTCGTCACAGATGCAGTAGTCGAGACCAGGGACGTCGTCGCGACCAGCGTGACACGCACACCGAATCTTCTCGGGACTCACGTTGCGCGTGACGATGATGTTCGGATAGAGCGACGAGAAGTCCAACTCGTGGACGTCCTCGTGGACGCCGACGTCGGGTGCGAAGGTGAACCCACCCCGGTCGGCTTCGTGGAGCTGGCGCATCGTCTTGAACTGCTCATGACGCCACGAGTGCCACGGGACCAACACCCCACGTTGGCGGGCCTCACGAATCTGAATCGCGGTGAGGATGTTGCCGATTGACGCCCACGCAAGTTCCTGCAGGGGCTTTCCCGACTGCTCGATGAGGTACAAACACCCATCAAGGTTTGACTGCGACCAGAAGAACGTGTTCGAGCGGTCGATGATGGCCCGTCCGGGCACGTTGTACCGCGCTGGTGAGTGTCCTACCTGTCCGTAACTCGCGTAGGTCGAATCGGCGGCGAGTTGCTGCCACTCAGGAAGCCGCCCAAGTTGGAACTCCTCAAGACCGAGTCGGTCGGCTGCCCGGTACAATACTGGAACAATCTCGCTCGTGTTCAGCATCAACACGTCCGGATCTTCTGCGTCGACGGTTCGGGCGAGTTCGGGGAGTACGACCCCCGGTTCTCCTGTAAGTAGTTCGCCGTCGACGATGATCTCTCTTGGCTCTCCCGAGGCCAACACTTCCTCGTCGATAGCGAGTTCCAGCACAGTCGGCTTCCGTGATGGCGTCGCCGACAATCCCTGCTCCAGACAGTAGCGGAACTCTCGCGAGAAGTCCACGTTGTAGAGTCGGTAGTCACCCGGCTGCCCCCACCCAGAGATCTCGTGGGCGAGGCTCGTGACGGCGTCAAGACTGTCGACGTCGACTCGCAAGACCGGCTCTGGGTCGTGTCGGAAGCCGATGCGCTCCTCGGCCTCCGTGGCGTAGACGACGTGTGGATGCTCTCGGAGTGTCGCATAGAGGTCAGTCAAATCCCTACCGCCGTGTGTGGAGACGAACACAGTCGGCGTATACGACGAGTTACGCTCGCGTTCGACGCCATCTTCGGTGAGTGTCCACTCGACGACGTCGCCGTCGAGATAGTCGATTTTGAACGGCATGGAGACTCACCGCATCGTCTGGGAGACGGCGAGCTCTTCGACTGTCCGTTCCAGGTCAGCGATGCGCCGCTCGTGTTCGACGAGGACCGACATCAGGAGCGGTATCTCGACCGACTGGTGGTTGAGGTACCCGGCGGCGTCGGCGTGTGAACGCCCGTGTTCGAACAGCCGGTCGAAGTGTTCGCGGTCATGCTTCCGCAGTGCCCGGCGATACGGAGACCACCGCTCTTCGGTCCCTCGGAGCATATCGCGGTACGTCGGATTAGTGCGACCCAACGGGACTCACCTCCGGTGTCGTCGCCGTCGCGAGTGCCGGGTGGCGCTGTGAAAGCACGCGCTGCCAGAAGGCGAGTGTCGTCTGGACGAGCCCACCCTCGACTGGATAGACGAGCGTCTCGAACTCTTCGCCGGCGAAGCGGGGCCCGAACTTCGTCATCTCACACTGGACTGTGTGGTCGGCAGCCGAGCGCAGTGGGGCAGTCAACGAGTCAGCCCGAGACTGGGTCACGACGACTGGGACGTCGTACTCGTCGACGACGTCACCGATGAGGTCGAGGCCTGCCGTCACCAGTCGCTTCCCTTCGCTGCGCCGGACGTCGTCGCCGCGGTAGAACGCGTCGAACGACGGAAGGACGATGAGCGACGTCTCGTCATCGACCTCGTCGGCGAGGTCGCGAAGGAGGCTCTGGTGTTGCCACGGCGTGAACGCTCGGGCGACATGGATGCGTTCGAGGGTTCGCATACTTGGAGCGACCTGTGCGAGTGTTCTGGTCGTACTGTTGCCCTTTGCATCGACCCAGACAGCCGAGCCGTCGTCGACGAGGATGTGGTCAAGGACGAGCGACTGGAGTGCGCCCGTAATGCGGTCGTCCGAATTGAGCAGCGTCACACCCGAGTCGAGTGTCGGGAGTGCTGGCGTGTCAGGTGGTCTGTGGTTCATCACAGTCACACCGTTCAACGGAGATACACATAGGCAAGGGCGAGCGGCTTCCGATTCTTCCGATAGCGGGATTCAGCGAACTCGGTACGTTCGCGCACGGTTCTTTCCCTCCGAGACGACGAGGCGGTACTGGTTCATCTTCGAGAGGTAGTTTCGGACGGTGCGCTTCGTCTTCGGCTCGTCGACGCGCTCGGTGTAGTGCTCGTAGAGTTCGCCCGGCGACAGTTCTCCCTCGTCCTGTAAAATCTCGTAGAGGGCGTGCTGGTGCGGCGTTAATTGGCTCACCGCTTTCTGCCGGACTTCCTGCTTCCCACCGGGGATCGCGTCGTGGAGAATCTCGTTCGTAATCGTGTCTGCACCCTCCTGGTCGGCCCGTCGTGCAGCGTTCCGCAGAATGCCGATTGCGACCCGTGCGTCGCCGGCGGCGCCGTCGGCAATCAGCGCTAACTGTTGCTTTCCGATAACGTCTTCCGAAAGTCCCCACCGAACGCGAGCTTCGAGGATGGAGACGAGTTCGTCGAGGTGATACTTCTCGAAGCGAATTCGCGTACAACTCTGCAGGCGGCTCGTGAGTCGGCCATCGAGCTGTGAGAATAAGTCCTTCTCACGGTTGGCCATCATCACCATCGAAATATTCCGCGCTCGATAGAGGTCGTAAAGGACGCTCTTGTCCTCCAACTGGTCGACCTCGTCAAGAACGACGACGTATTGGGGACCATCGTACTGCTGGAGTCGTTCGAGCAGTTCGTCCTTCGGCGTCGACCGGCGATGGATGTCGACCGTCTTTCCGATTCCCTCGAGGACACGGTAGAGTACGCGAAAGCGCGTGTAGTCCTGCCAGCAGTTAATGTACTGTGAGTTGATGTCGAGGACGTTCTCCCGGAGTTTCTCGACGGTGAACTGCGCGATACAGGTCTTTCCTGCGCCTGATGGACCTGTGAGGAGTGTTGTCTGGGCGGCTTCACCGTCCATGATGGGCCGCAGAGCGTTCGAGAGATGGTTGACCTC
The DNA here is from genome assembly GCF_900103715.1 of Halogranum gelatinilyticum. Taxonomy (NCBI): domain Archaea; kingdom Methanobacteriati; phylum Methanobacteriota; class Halobacteria; order Halobacteriales; family Haloferacaceae; genus Halogranum; species Halogranum gelatinilyticum. Next base: position 93,728 of record NZ_FNHL01000006.1, read on the forward strand.
TTGGTTGCGATGCTCGACCTCTCGGGGGATGAACTCCGGTTGCAGTACACGAGCATCGGTGATCATACGCAGACCGTTCAACAGGGAACGACATAAGCGGAAGTGGGTTGTTTCCGATTCTTCTGATTCCGTGAGACAGTGAACAGACCCGTCCGAGGTTTCATGTACTCTATCGCCGATTCTCTATCTAATGCGTCATTCCCAAACGCCGCTCACACCACGTGAGGAAGATGCGTTCAAGCGTATCCGGGAAGTCTTTGACGAGAGTGATGCAGCCAGTCATCGCGACGCTCTCACAGAGGCACTAGCAGCGCGAATGTTTGAGGAAGACGAGTCGGAGTACTTGGTGGAGCAACTCCTCTCGAAGGGATATCTGTACGCTGTCCACGAGGAAGTCCGCATTACGGGTGGGCTAGAGCTGTAGATCAAGAGCGAATGCTGTGGTTATCTACACTTGCAGGCAGAGGACTGGTTCCGAAGTATACCCACACATATACGGAGTATATGGACACGGCGGGTACTGAGTAACAAGTCTACTTCTCTCACTGATTGTTACGTACTCAGCTCCTCGCCACGCGTACGTATACTACCTATAAAAACAACTATACCAACAGCACCTGATGAGGACAGTAGTGAAATGACACGGAGAGAACTTCCGGACGATGCACCAGGGAAGTACGTTCCGTACCATCCGAACCCGTACTATTCGCCGGAGCCGCTCCCGATAGAGCCGAAGCCCCAGATATCTGACCAGACACGCGACCTCGTCACCGATGCTGCGTACCAGATTGGTCGTGTCGATGGTATTAGTTCGACAGTGGATTTCGCTGCAGTTCTCTACACATCTCTCATCCGCATTGAGGCAGTCGAGTCAGTGCGTATCGAGGGTGCGGAAGTTGAATACCAAGACGTCGAAGCGTATCACACACAGAATCCCTCAGGTGAGTCCGATACGACGGTCGAGAAGGATCTGAAGGAGGCACTCAACTACGAGAACGCACTGACCTATGGCCTCGAAAGACTCAACGAAGGAGATCCGATTACTCTCAAACTCATCAAGGAACTTCACTCGATGATTCTCGAGGACGTCCGCAACGACGGCGACGTCGTCGGCAACTTCCGTGACCACTTGGTTCATCTGACGAGTCCGAGGCTAGGACAACGTCCGTTCGTACCACCGACTCCAGCGGGTCTGAGTGGACTCATGCAGTCGCTCGAATCCTACATCCACATGGGTGGACAGCATCATCCGCTCGTCGACGCCGCAATAATCCACTACTTCTTCGAGACAGTGCATCCGTTTTCAGACGGAAACGGCAGATTGGGTCGGCTCCTCATTATTCTCTATCTGGTGAGCGAGGGCTATCTCGAGAGCCCGTATATCTATCCAAGCGCGTACTTCAACCGCCACAAGGTAGAGTACGTCGAACGGATGCGTGCAGTGAGCGAGCAGGGAGAGTGGGACGAGTGGATCGCGTTCTTTGTTGAAGGCCTGCGGAGTCAAGCAGAGACTTCGTACGAGCGCACGCATCAGCTCCGTGAGCTACAGAAACGGTACGAGAGGGAGTACCCGGGCAGCACAAACACAGCGAAATTCGCTCGGCAGCTACTCCAGTATCCGTACTTCACAGCACCAGACCTCGTCGAGTATCTCGATGTCTCGCGTCGCACCGCCTACAAAGTCGTCGACGATCTCGAGGCCGATGGCCTCATCGAGGAAGTGACCGGGAAACAACGTGGGAAGGAGTACAAGGCAGTCGATGTGTTCGATATCCTCGAGTAGTCGGTCTTCCCCGTATCCGAACCCAATCCCGATTTCGATCATCCAAGATCCTCTCGTGGGGCCGTCAGTGCAACCGCTCCGCCACAGAACTCAGGATTCAGAAACAGCTAGCCGAGAATGTTTTGTAAGGTACTGAGAATACTCTATCAAGTCTATTACATTCTGTTACAATGTGTTATATGTGCCAGTCGACTTTGAGAACTACCAGCCATCGGACCTTCCCGGTGCGAACACGAATGGACGGAAGATTCTTCGATTCCTTGCAGCGTCCCCAGAGACTGGCTATCGAGCAGGCGAGATTGCCGAAGCGCTTGAACTCCCGCGAGGAAGCGTTGGCACGACGCTAGGTCGGCTCCACGACCAGGGGTTTGTGCGTCTAAGGGCAAGTATTGGGCAATCAATCCTGATGCGTACGACGCACACACAGCGAGTTTGATTGGCCTCGCGGCCGTGAACGAGCAGTTCGAGGGCGATTACTACGATGAGAATCCAGATTGGGACGCGAATCTCCCAGACCTTGAGGAGTATGAAGAGACAGATGCTGATTCGGAGCAGGCCTGATGCCTGAGCGCGGCGTAATCGTCGTCGCAGCGGATCCATTCGGGCACATTCCTTGACGTCCATATTTCATTAACTACGCAGTTGCCACCAGAATACTGGAAACAGTGGTGTGTGATGGAGTCGATGATGGTGCCGTATTAACCAACGCAAGACAGTGAATACAATTTTGTTGGTTAATTGTATTCGGACGTCAAAGCGTCCATAACGTCAGTTTAGTCGTGAGAGGATGTCACCACAGCTGTGGCTGACTGATCAGGCTCTACGCCATGTCGCGGATGACGTCAGCGCCGCCGGCGAGCCGGTCGTCAGAGTTGGGGAGATTCTCGATGGCGGTTTCGATACCGACAGCGAGTGAGTAGCGGTTCGTAACGCCCTTGCCCTGTCCTCGTCCAGTTGTCTTCTTCTTGAGGATATTCGAGTGCGAGAGATTATTTAGCTTCTCTCGGTAGCGACGGTCAGAGAGGCTCTCGACGCCGTACCGAGAGCAGATTTGTTTGTGATAGTCGTAGAGCTTGTTCGTCTCTATCCACTTTGCGTCGTCACGAACTGTGTAGTACGTGACGGCCATGAGCGCAATCTTCGCGTGTGTCGGCAGGGAATCGATTCCTCGTTCGACAGCCCGCCGTTCGATATAGTCACGTGCATCACGAACGTGTTGTTCCGTTACGAATTGCTCTCCAGCGTCGTCGGCGAGCCGGCAGGCCCGGAAGAGTAACTTGATTGCCTGACGTGCGTCCCCCGAGTCGGCTGCTGCATAAGCTGCTGCCAGCGGGATAACGTCCGATTCGAGTACACCGCTAACCAGGACTGTACCATCAATCCCATTAGTCGCGACGGTGGGGCGAGAGTCCTCAGCAGCTTCGTCGACGAAGTCTGTATCTGTGAGTCCCTTCGCTGCGCGGCGGGCGAGAATTGCGCGGAGTTGATTAGCGTCGTAAGGAGAGAACTCGATTTCGTCTTCTCCGAGTGAAGAACGAACGTCTGCATTCAGATTCTCCCGGAACTGCAGATCGTTCGTGATACCGATGATGGAGAGTCGGACGTCTTCAAGCTCAAGTCGGGGGAGTTCGTACAGTACGTAATCGTCATCACCGATGGCGTCGATCTCGTCAAGAACCAATATGATAGTGCCACCAATTCTGCGGATTTCCGTGGTGACCATCTCGAAGAGCGCCTTTTTTTGGTGGCCCTTCGGGAGCTCGGCACCAGGACCTCGGAGCTCCTTCACGAGGTGGGTGAGCAGGTGATAGGACTTGTCCAAGCCTTTGCATTTGACGTTCACCACAGTGACGTCGATCCCCTTGTCATCGGCGAAGCTCTGTAGTTGGTGGGTTTTGAGGTTGATTGCCGCCGTTTTTCCCTGCCCGGTGGGGCCATATACGAATACGTTGAGCGGCGTTGACCCCAAAGTGGCGGGACGGAGGGCACTGTGGAGTTCGTCGAGTTCCATCTCGCGCTCTGGAAGCTCACGGGGACGGTAACCCTTGTTTGGGTTCAGCACGTCCATGTCGTCGAAAATTGTCTGCTCCTCGCCGAACTCTCGCATGGATGGTGTATAGATTGTTAGTTATTTAAATCCCCCATGTCCAGTGACGTCAATGAGGGGGTATCATGTCCAATGATGATTCCGATCAAGACTGTGTAGGAGGGAGAGGGGGGTACGTCCAGTGTAATCCCCTCGAAGATTGGAGGTGATTCGCTCGCTAACTATTGTATCGGAAAATGCTAAGTAACACCCAATTCAACCGTACCCTTACTGGTTAGAGAACCGATTGAATGAACTGTTCTGACGCGTGAATACTCTGTATAGTACACTGGACGCACCCCCTCTCCCCGTTGTTTCTTCGATTGCTACCATAGGCTTCTATTTGGCACCGGCTCATTGGACGCACCCCCCTCTCCGAGTACTTCGTTCTGGATAGATTCTGCTCATCTCGTACACTGGACGCACCCCTCCCTCCCTAAGCACTGGTTACAACGATGAGCTAGTATTAACAGAATGTGTAACGGTGATGAGTTAGCAGAAACTGAAGCTCGAACGCCGCGAATCGCGCTAGTCCTGTTTCGTGGAAGTGCTCAGTATCGAGTTGGAAAGAGACTTACTGCCCATCGTGGACGATGCTCCGGCATTTCTCGATGAACTGTAAGAGGTCTCGGCCGGCGTCGCGAGAGAGGCTGATGAGGATGCTCTCAGTCTCCGAGAACGGAAATTGGATAATGAACGCACGCTCGTGATAGTGAATTATCGCACGGCGTTCTCCTACGGGGTTTGAGTTAACATCCGGGGCTAAAAATGGACTGTCAAGACGGAATATGTCGACGACTTCCGAAAAGGTCTCGTCGCTGTACTGGGCTTCGAGGTCCGATCGGAGGTAGTGTACGTCGTAGTTCTCGTCTCGGACGATAACGACAGTTCGGAGTCCGCGGCCGGCACGGTCGCGGAGGAACTCCGTTATTTGTTGGGCGGCTTGTTGAACCATATCTGTGCACTGTATCGTAGGGAGATAAGTTAGATTTTACCTACAGGTATTGGGACTTGACAGTTATATGGACGTTTACACAACAGAGAAAATAATAACCTATTGAAATGCCAGAGAGGGGAAATCTGGAGCGTGCGGCGCAACGCGACACTCCGGGCAGAGTGGTTGAACCGCATCAACCTCTCAGTCTCACAAGTACATAATTTGGTTGGTATGTTTGTTCTCTTGATACAGATGTTGGATCAGCACCGCCGTCGAGAGAACCCGAACGGTGGCGTTCGATTCCCGATGGGTGACGCCGGCGACGGTCTACAAGTGTGTCGAACGGAGTAATTGTGGATTCGGGGCCACGACCCGAAAACAGGGCTGTCAGAAGTGAACACTGGAAGGACAGCTATTACGACGAATGCCGGTAACGCTCGTGTATGACCACTGCACACTCATTATTCCCCCGAAACAGTGATGAATACTACACCACAAAAGTGTAAGCACAGGACAATTATGCCCGCACTTTCCCTCTCCAGGCGACTCGAAGCCCTTCGCGAGCGTTCGCCACAGAATTATGGGGCACTCCGAGACCACTACCCACTTCTCAAGCAAGCGCTCGACACCAACACGCGGTCATATCCGACTGGACGGCAGCTGTATGTCTCGCTTGAGGATCCACCGATCACGTCACAAACCTTTGGCCGCCTACTCGCGTTGCTGGCTGATCTCGAGGTGGTTTCACTCTACACTGAGCGCAGTAACGCCAACCGCTACGACGTCCGTCACTACGACTCGACGGACTTCGATTTGTTAGAGAAGAAATTAGAGTAGTAATCCCCAGACCCCTTTCGGCCGTTCTTGCCTAACTCCTCAAGATTGTACGGTTCAGCAGCTACTGCCCAACCGATTTCTCGGCACGCATATGTGTCTATTTGATTACTAGACTTTCTGCATATATCGAACAGCATATGTTTATTCAATCTTCGCATCTTTTCTAGATTTTCAGCAGACGCACACTTATTCGTCCAAATGTTCAGATTAATATACTGGTGACTAAGTGCTAGAATTGAACGCCCATCCCATCCCTCTCTGGAAGAGTATCTATCGAGGATGTTGGGGGGCACGACAAGCACTCATGACACCCGACGAAAGCCAATCTCCACAACCCCAATCAAATACGCCAATGTGGCGAACCGTTGCAGGACAGTTCGCGCTCGCAACTGTATTTCTTGCATCGTTCGCCGTTGAACCGGCTCTCGCACAGCAGACATCACAGAATGCGGTGTGTAGTGCAGACAAACTCCCTGAGATGATTGAGGGGTTCTTCCAATTAACCACAGGCCTCGGGATCGTTGGTCTGGCGGTAGTCTGGCAGACGGACTCGCTTATCGACCTGTTCACACTCAACCCCGAGCAAAAGAAGGGGCTCAAGCGTCACAAGCGGTCTGCGATGAAATCCGCGGTCATCCTCGTGGTTCTCGGCCCACTATACACCGTCGCCGGTTCCATGATGGGCCTTCCGCTGGCGCAGTGCGTCGACCTCGTCCCCTGGTAAACCTACAGACCAGCATCAAAATCACCCATGGAAAAACGAGAGCTCTCCGTACTCATGATTCTCCTGCTCGTGACGAGCGGAGTCGCGGGCCTCGTCACGGCAAGCCCGCCACAACCGGGTACGGAAGGTAATGGGCTCTCTGAGAACGAATCTGCGACTCTCTGGTCTCGCGACGCCGACACCTACATCAGCCAAGACGAATACCGCCAACGCTACGGTAGCGAGCGGACAGCCGTTCACCAGCTCGCGAACGGGACGGACATCACGTTCAAGCGGCCACCTTCGACTGCCGCAACGTGGACCCAGAACGATTTCGAGGACCTCGACGCCGGCGACTCGGAGACGTCCGTACACCCGCCGCACGCGTCGCTCGAAGATGGGGTGTTCATTGAGGACGCCCATGCAACCGTATTCGCGGTTCAACCGTCGACGCGAGGCCACCTTGAGGCCGGTGAAACCCCACTCTACATCGCACCGAATGGGACGATGCGTGGGCTCGTCGATTATCGTGTCCGTATCCCAAACGGGAGTTCTTCAGGCAACAGAACCGTCGAGTGGTCGCTTTCGAACCACGAGATCGAGGAAGTTCGGCTGCAGAAAGACGGTGAAACTCTCGCGAGGACCGATGGGTCACACACGCCAGCTCTCGACTATCAGATCGACGACGACTGGAGTGCAACCCTCACGCTTGAAGCAGAGATTCGCGTTCGGTTGAAGAAGACCATCGAGCCAAACAGAGGCAGTGGAACCGACGTCGTCTACCGCGAGGAGACGCGGAACGTCTCCGACTCTATTGACGTCGAAATCTACGACCTCTCTGCGTACCCGTACTATGCTGAGTACCCCAACGGCGATTCTGGGGTGGCTATCTTCCAGTCTCAGCCGTGGCAAGGCTACACGCTCACCGACAAGGGGAGCGCAAGTGTGCGCGGTGTCTGGCGGTTCTACACCGCCCGTGACACCAATTGGGACACACTGGTTCGGTCGAGCCGAACCGACAGCTCAGAAGTCGAGTCAGATGCAATTCCCGTGTACGTCCACGCGTACCCCTCCCGAATCGGACCCCGTGCTGGACCCGTCCGGGATGGCCCGAAGATCATCGACACGTGGGGAACGGAACGTCCTTCTCCGCTGGGGACTATCGGCGAGAACGTCAACATTGAGGTCGTCAACCAGTCCTACGAGACGACGTACGGTGTCGCCGTCCGTGCTGAGAACGTCGACAGAGAGGCACTCCACGTCGCGGGCATCGTTCGCGGCGTGAACGCGTCTATCGTCGAACCCGACTCTGGTTCCGAGCGGCAGTTGCGTCGTAGTAACCTCACGGTGGAGGTTCTTCAACAAAACCAGTCACAGGCGACACTCCGAATCGAACTGCGTGACAACCAGACTGGTGCGCCGATTATCCTCGACGATAGTACCCGCCAATATCCCATCGGAGGCAGCTCACGTAATGGCTACATCACCCTCGCCGATCGGGAGGTCGAGACCAACGTCTCTGGCATAGCCGTCGTGACGATTACTGAACCCGGTATCTACACCACCCGGTATCATCCGGGCTCGTGGCTCGGACACAACCCAGCCTACATGAGTGATACGGCGACCGCCCGGTGGCATCCGCTCGGAACCATCGACGGCTGGTTCGCGTTCATAATCGAGGTCGGCTGGCAGTTCATCCCCTTTTTCGTGGTGTTCTATGCAGGACACCGGCTCCTCCGAATGCTCGGTCCAGAAGACATCTTCCAACAAGACCAATGACTAGAGACTACCCACAGATTAGTCGAAGAAACGCCCTCAGAACAGTCGCAGGCGCGGCGCTTACAAGCGTGGCTGGCTGTCTAAACGACGGTGGAAGCTCCGGAACTCCTGGTGACGGGACAACTGACCCAGACAGTGGACCGCTCACGCGAGTCGCAGTTGAGGGCACGACGCTCGTCGTCGAACTCTCGGCAGAAGCCAACGTCGACCAGATCAACCTCATCCAGCCGAATGGAGCGCTGTTCGGAAAACGGGACGTAGCCGTAGGGGCCCAACAGGTTTCCTTCGAGATCGGAACTGCGTACGACCCCGGAGAATACCGCGTGGTCGCACTGAAAGGCGAGGAGAGTGTAGTAGAGACATCTCTTCCCATACAACCAAGCCTCACCATTGTAGAAATGGGTATCGGCAGGAACCAACCCGAGAAGATGTGGGACGGTTCGAGCGACGAAATTACTGAAGAGGCTTTCGTGACTGTTGAGAATCAGGGTAGCGGCCCAGATGCGATTACGAAACTTCTCTTCATCGGTGACGTACCGTATCCCTCTGACGAGGAAGGTACGAATTATGCGAACAACGAAGACGTTAGCGGAATCTACGATCCTCAGTCTGATTCTGAGGTGAGCGAGGTCATCGTTGCAGCAGGGGACCAAGTTACGATGTACAGTTCTCGATCTCCCTTCGCGTTCGTTCCCGGCTCAGGGACTTCGTGTAAAGACGAACAGCAGAGTGGTGAGTTCGAACTCATTCTCGAAACACCAGTAGAGGAGGCTCAGCTAACCAAGAGCTACAACATACAGTATTCGGCCTCAACAGAGGCAGACAACTGTGAAATTACGATTAGTGAATCGTAACTATGGTTGATCTAATCGACGTCGTCCTCGAGGGGTTCAAAGAGGTCGTCGACTGGTTGATAGGCCTCTTCATGGAGGGTCTGCAGACCGGATATAACACCCTCACGGAGGAAATGTTTGGAACCCCGACACCACAAACGGATGGGACGTTTGTATTTGGGACGCCCTCCAATGGTCCGTGGCCTGCGATACAAGACGCCCTAGTTGGTGGCGAGATTATGCTAATCTCGTTACTCCTGTTGCTGATGTGTGTTCAAGGACGGCACACAATCGGAATTTTCAACATTGGAAGCGCATACGAAGCGAGGCGGACGAAGAAAACCGCCTGGGTCGGAGCCTTCCTCATCATTACGTGGTACTGGGTCAGTATTCTGTGCCTCTACATCGTTGATGGGTTCACAATTGCTCTGATGCCGAGCCTCAGCTCGTTAGGAGATGCGATGCTCAATTTCTTAGAAGTCTCTTTGAGCAATCCAGCACTCGCCTTCGTCTTTGCTATGGTTGGTGGACTCTCGATGTGGGCACTTGAGGCCCTCTACTACATTCGGGAAATCCTCCTCTACGTGTACGTGTATGGAATGCCGATAGCGTTCGCCTTGGGTTATGGGAATATCCCCGTTCTCTCCGACATTTCGATGGGGTTCATCAAGCGGTTCGTTCCGCTCGCAGTTCTACCCCTCCCCGCAGCGGTAGTGTTCAAAGGATACGACCTACTCTACTCCGAAGGCGCGCTTGCCCCGGGTAGTGCATTTCTGAAGTACCTCGTAGCCGCTTCTCTACCACTGGTTGCCCTCTACATTACCTGGAAGACGTTCAAATACGCGACTCCGCTGACTGCAAGAGTCGTCGGAGGCGCAACGAGGGGAGCAGCACTTGTTGGCAGTGTCGCAGCAGGCGCGTACGTCGGTGGTGCCGGCGTCGCAACAACTGCTGCACGATGGGGTCCAAAGGCTGCCGCTGGTCAGATGATTGCAGAGAAGGCAACAGCACGGACGCAGAGCAGTGATGAACAGAACAGTACGCCGTCGTACCGGCGAACCGAGAACGACCCCGGAACCTAGTAAGAACTCATGTCGATGGATCAAGACACAGCAGCACGGCGCATTATGAATCAGTTCGGCGAAGAGAGTCGCATCCCCTACCTGAACATCGAAGAGGGGGACGTCGGCGTACTCATCGCTTTTCCAATTATTGGCCTATTCATTGCCGGCCTCAGCGGAATCGAATCACTTGCTCTCCCGTTCGTAGCAGGGGGACTCGGGTTTGGCGTTGCCGTCATCTACGTCTCTCCCGACCACCTGAACGCGTGGACGTGGACAAAGGACGTCTATCGTTACGCCAAGCGTCCGCGAGTTACGTTCAATGCCCCAGAAGAGCCCAAGAGTACCACGAACGAGACCGTACGAAATGAAGGCGGTCTCGCGAACTACACGCCGTTCAAACCTGACGAGCGAACACAGGATCTCACGAACGTCAAGCGGGCGTGGCCCGGTGCTGGAGCGATTCAACGAGTGGACGGAACGATGGAAGCGTTCATCGAAATCAATCCGGGCAACATGGACTTCGCGATGTCCGACGACTGGGCCAAACTCCAAGAAGCGAGTAAGGAATTCGCCAATAAGGAACTCGATTCGAAACTCAAATTCCACGCGACAACTCGGTCATTCCCGGTAGAACAAATCACCGAGACGATCGAGGAGCGACTCAATGACGAGGACGTCAAACAGAACCCAATTCTCCAAGAACTCCTCGAAGAGTACCGTGAGACGCGCCCCAAGGAGATGCGTGACCGAGGCATCCAACAAGTTCGTTACTACATCGGCGTCGAAGTTGCCCCGATCGAAGTCTACGACAAGTACCGAGACGAGGGCACACCTGCGGAGAAACTGACGCAGTTCCCCGTCATCGGGTTCCTGTTTAACCCGTTCGTGACCCGTCGTGAGGATCTGACGGCTGTAGAGAAGCGGGCACAGATGTTCAAGAAGCTCGATAGCCGCGTCAATGACGTTCGCACCGAATTCATCCAGCAGGCGTCTGGCTGGTCCGCTCGTCGCCTCAGTACGGTCGAGCTGTTCGTCCTGAACATGGACTTCTGGAACGGACAAGAGCACACCCACGACGATGCAACGCGTGTTGTGCGCGAGCAGCCAATCATCGGCCGCTCCCGTCGGGAGGACGAGACTGATGTATAGCGTTGTCCTGCAGGTGAGTGGTGAGACCGTGACCCAGCTTACAGAGTGGCTACTGAACCCAACGTCACCCGAGGGGGCTGCGATTTATCTCCTGTCGGTTGTGGCTCTCGGCGTCGTCGGGAACCGTCTCAAGAACCGCCACACCGCCGACGACGAACCCGAAGTGGACTTTTCGGACGTCCTCGACGAGGAGACGCTCGAAGAGGGTCACGCAGAAGGCCAACTCCTCGACGACATCTCCGAGTCCCACAAGACGGTGACCGCGCCGGCAGCCATCGAGTGGGAAACACGAGCTGCACGCGTCGGCGAGCAATGGACGACGACACTGTACATCGCTGACTACGCCGACTACCCGAACGACGGCTATCTGAGCGACCTCTTCGAGTTGACCGACGTCGAGTTCGACCTCACAGCGCACATCACCCCGAAGAACCAGCAGCGGGCACGGAACGAACTGCAGGACATCGCTGACGACCTCCAGGTCGACGCCGATTTGGAACAGAGTGTCCGCAGTGCGTACCTCCAAGAGCGAGCGAACGAAGCCGCTGCGACGTACAAGGCCGTCGAGAGTGGTGCGAACGTCTTCGACCAGGGGATGTTCGTCACAGTTCGCGCCGACGACAAGGACGACCTCAGGAACTCGGTGCAGAAGGTCAAAAGCGCTCTCCGTGACGAGCCAGCAAACCTGACGCCGAAGACTGCAATCTGCCGGCAGGACCTCGCGCTGCAGTCGGTTGCTCCCATCGGAGGGAATGCATTTGGCCGCGAATCAATCGCCCTCGGTGGGGCCGTTGGCGCACTCCTCTCGTCGCCGCATAACGCGACCATCCTTGAAGAGGGCGGGGTTGAGTTCGGGATCCACAAGGACAACCAGAGTCCCGTCGTCATCGACCCGTTCGCCCGTGACAACGGGTACGCGATGTTCACCGTCGGCGATACTGGGTCTGGGAAGTCGTTCGGCTCGAAGCAGAACTTCATCCGCTCTATCGAGCAGAGCAAGGACCGCATCGGCATCATCCTCGAACCGCTCAACAACTGGGCAGGCGTCTCCGAAGCACTCGGAGCGAAACGCATCACGGTCGGTGGGACCCTCGGGCTGAATCCCCTGGAGATTCGCCAAACGCCCGACCACGTCCAGCGGGCGATGGGTGAGGACGCGAGCCCGTTCAACGAGAAGCTCGACGACGCGATGAGCTTCCTGACGAATTTCTTCGCACTGCGCGGTATCTCACTCGGTGACCGCCGGACAACACTCGAACTCGGCCTCAAGCGCGCCTACAAGCGCAACGACATCATCGACGACATTTCGACGCACAGCAACCCCAGCCCGACCATCCGAGACATGATGGACGTCTTCGAGGACATGGTCGACGACCCAGAGTCGTTCGTGGTTCGGTCCGACGAAGAGGCCGGGAAGATCCGCGAAGACGCGACGTGGCTTCTCGACCAGCTTCGTCCGTTCGAGGAGGAGGGTCGCCACGCTAATCTCGGGAAGTCCTCGGAGTTCGACATCCGTGACGAGAAGGTCATCTACCTCGACCTTGCACAGCAGGAGGGCAGCGTCGACAGCAGCACGGCGCTGACGATGCAGTTGCTCATCTCGCTCGTGTACGAGCGGGCGAAGGAGACTGACAAGGAGGTCGTATTCGTCATCGACGAGGCACGGTACATCATGCAGGACGCCGCGAGTCTAGCGTTCCTCGAGACGGTGTTCCGACATCACCGCCACCACGACCTCTCGATTCGACTCGTCACGCAGACCGTCGACGAGTTCTTCGAGCACGCCGAATCCGAGGCCATCCTCGATCAGTGTGCCGTCAAGCAGTTCCATCGTCTTGATGGGATGGACGAGCAGTGGGCCGACGAGTTCGGCCTGAACTACGCCCAGATGCGCTACGTGCAGGATGCAGTCCCCGGGAACGAGGACGCTGGCTTCTCCGAGGCGCTTGTCGGCGTCGACGGCGAGTGGCGCGGTATCAAGGTCGAAGCGATGCCCAAAGAGAAGCAAGTCATCGACTTCGACCCGACGACTCAGACACGGGAGTCACTCCCTGGTGCAGAGATTGATTCACGTAACAGCGACGACCAAGCCAGCCGTGCCAATTTACGAGACCAGGGCAGTAGTGCTGTCGCCGCCGAAACAGACGGTGGTAATGAGGTGAGAAACAGCCATGAACCGTGAGTACCTTCGTGTCACACCGACCGCAGAGGCTCTCCCGTCGAACGATGTCGCAACGACACTCGCTAGTCTCCACAAACTGACTACTACTGACTCTCCAGGACTCTTCGAGAAACTCAACCCGTTTCACTCTACACTCCCTCCACGGTTCGAATTTCTCGTCATTAGTGAGGGACATAACCAACCAGTTGAGTTCTACTATGGTGCCGATGAACGATTAGAGACGCTAGAAGCGCGGCTTCGCTCAATCTATCCCTCGTCGTTCGATATCGAACGAGCAAACCTCAATACTGCAACGAAACTCATCCAGCCGGTCGATTATTCCCGAGAGAGATTCAGTGAGGCCCTAAGGGGAGGTCAATTGCTCTATGAGTTTAGTGGCGACGAGAGACAGGCTGTAAGCGAAGAGGGCCCAGAGAACAAACCCTCCGACACCGAGACTTGGGTCAAAGCGGGCGACAAACTCGTTAGCCTTGCAAATTCAGACACCAGCCCTGAAGGTGCAAAGCAGACTTCGGTTGGGAAACCCGTGGTAACCGAAGACGGTACTATTCTTGCGCGGCCTGCCATTGATTCGATTCGGCCAGTCGGTGTTCGATGGTGTGGCAGCACGACTCGGAAGGAAGACTGGATGACGACACTTGTCCCGTTCACAGAGTCCTCGACAGTCAACGGAGCGAGTGAATCCACAGGGGTCCCACTGGCTACTCTCATCGATTACCTGAACGAGTTTGAGCAGCCAATCGCGTTCCAGGTCGTGTTCCAACGACGAGACAATTGGACGGCAGATGCAGAGCTTCGAAAAGAGAATCTCGTTGATGGTCGAGACACGCTTTTTCAAGAGCTCGTCGGACCGCTTCTCGAAGTCGACGAACAAGCACACGAGGCGAACCACAGGGAACTGAGCGAAAGTGTCGAGAAGCGGATCGAGAACATCACCGAGAAAGACCCGGCACGAACCTTTACAGTGAATATTCGGGCCGTCTCGGTTCCACCGAAAGATGCCGATATAGAGCATCTCGAGCAGAAGATGGAGTCGTTACGACCCGTATTTGACTCGCTTGAGGGTCAGTTCTACGGCGTTGATGGGAGGCGACTCCGGGAGACAGGGTGGCGACAGACTACGAAGGAGAAGAACGCCCGGAAAGAGCTCAAGCGACTGCTGAACCGCGAAATCACAACAAGTAGCGGGAAAGTGCGACCAAACCTCGTGTTGAACGCCGATGAGTTGGCGAACTTCACTCTCGTTCCGTCTGCTGAGCAGCTCAGTGTAGAAGGAACCAGAGGGACACGTGCGGAGCAACAGAGCAGAAACCCGCTACCACGCCCACACCAAGACCTCATGGATGAATTCCGTGACGGCATGGCTATCGGCTACGCTCTTGACGAGAACGGAGACCCAGAGGACGAACCAACACACATTCCACCAGGGTTACTCCCAACCCACTACGGACGCTTCGGTACAACGGGATCAGGGAAGTCGAAGGCACTCATCAACGAAATCCTCTCGCTGTACAACAACACCGATGGGCCTGTCATCCTCGTCGACCCGAAGGGCGATGGGATGGCCGAGAACTATATGCGAGCCCATGCTCGGCGCTTCGGAATGAGCGACTTAGAGGAGAACGTTATCCACTTCCCAATTCCGGATGTTCTCCCGGGCTTCTCGTTCTTTAATCTGAAGCCCTCGATGCGGAATGGGCGGCACCGAAGGGATGCCATTCAGCGGAAGGCAGACCACTACGAAGAGATTCTGAAGCTCGTTATGGGGACAGACCGCTACGAGCGGGCAACCGTCTCTCCAACCGTTATCAAGACACTGATCAAGGCGTTGTTCGACGAAGAACACGGTCGTGAAAACGGACTGTACCGTGAGTCTGCAGACTATTTCGCCCATCGACAGCTGGAACACGCGGTTGACCAATTGTGGGATGCCGGACCACCACAGGAGTCCCTTGCAGATGCACCACAATCGAGCGACGAGGAAGTCGTCCGAACGCTACGTCGGCAACTCCAACTGGATTCGAGCACATTCTCGAACATTATGGGCGGTGTAGCGAACCGCCTCGCATACATCTCACAGGACACTCACCTCCGTCGGATTTTCAACAACACAGAAAACCAGTTCGACTTCCGTGATGTGCTTGACGAGAACACCGTCATCCTGTTCGACCTTGGTGACCTTCGTGGCGAGGCCGCCCGCATCATGACGGGTGTGATTCTGACCAATCTCGACGACGCACTCAGAGAACGCAAACGTGATCTTAACCAGTACTCCGACCAGTACGTGGTAAACTTGCTCGTCGACGAGGCGGCATCAGTCGTTGTTTCGGACATTATGAACGACCTCCTCGAAAAAGGGCGAAGCTTCCGCCTCTCTGTGGGACTGTCAATGCAGTTCCCCGAACAGTTAGAAGCCGAGGGTGGTCGCAAAGTGTATCTAAACGCGTTGAACAACATCGGAAGCTCTCTCGTCGGGAAAGTCAACGTCGACCAAGAGTTGGCGCAAGCGATGGCACACGAGGAAATGGACCCAGTCGAATTTGCTAATCGAGTCCGGTCGCTCCCACGTGGTGAGTGGATCGCCAGCCTTCCAAGCCCAATATTTGGCGAAACAGGCCCGTACCCGTTCAGCTTGAAGCCTCTCCCGATACCAGCAGGCCACCCAGAGAGTGACTATCCACTTACAGAGCGTGAAGAAGAACGCTTCTCGGAGAGGCTCTCGTCTATTCATACTCGGGCGTCCGAGGAATTTGGTGTCCCAGAATCCTCAGCACCCAATACACGGACACCCGAAGAAATCAACCAAGCTCTCAGTATCGACGTGGACGATTTGGACGTCGCCATCGCGAAGACCGTCCGAAGCGTGCAACTCCGCAACGGCGTCCATGAGGACAACGAGTGGGTGAGCGTCGAGACAGTCGACGAGACGTTGCGAGAGCTGTACGAGCGTGTCGACGCCGAACCACCGGCCTATGAGGAACTCACGGAGATTCGAAAGCGATCACGACTGCTCGATACCACGGTCGATATCGACGCCGACGAACTCATCGTCCGACTCACGGAGGCAGGTGAAACCGAAGCTGAACCCGACACAGGCGACGTACGATCTGCCGGTGGAAGCGACCACGACGATGCGCTCTTGGAAATCGAGCAGGCGCTGTCGCCGTTGGGGTTCACCGTCTCGATTCTCACGCAAGACGGGAGTGAGAAACCGGACGCCAGAGCGACGCATCCGGACCTCGAAACGCCGTTCGCAATCGAGGTCGAGACGACGACGCCAGAGTACCCAACGAAGGTTCTCACGAATCTCAAGAAGGCACAAGCGGAGAGCGCAGTTCCGCTGTTTGTTGTCCGAACAGGTGAGACAGAGACCTACTGGGCTGAACGAATCGAGACCATCCTCTCACCGCCAGTTCGTGAGCTCGCGAACGGCAAGACACGGTTCTATACGCACGATTCGCCGTTGACATTCAATGGCGGAGCAACCGAGCACGGTGGCGTAACGGCCATCCGGCCAGTGAACGGGGGCGACGACTCGAAGCGCTCTGTGTGGGTGAAGGATGGAAACGAGATTGCCCTTCAGGATGGGGATGGCACAGAGTATCTCCGTGCCTCTGGCTGGGACAACGTGACGAAAGACCGTGTGCCCGCAACCTACAGCTACGACCACCCCGTGGAGGAGTATCTCGTCTATGAACGTGGGGAGATTCACGTCTATGAGTCGAAAGCGGCACTCGAAGCTGACTGGGCGACAATCAAACAGCCGTTCATCCCTACAGAAGAATTGGTCGACCCAACGAACAGTACGGACAGCTATGCAATCGTTATTCTCCGTGAGGATAACGAGGCGGTCGTCTACAGGGACGGTTCTACGAAGCCTCTTGAGACAATCCTTGAGAGTACCGAGCAATCCGAGGAAGCTCCAACCAAAGACTGGAAAGATGATTCTGATGCTGTTGTCGAGCAGTTTGTATCCGAGTGGATTGTCGAAGAGGGGGGCAATTCAGTCCCCGCTGCAGACGTCTATTCGACGTATGAATCGTGGGCCAAACAACACGAGATCACTCCCGATTCACCGAGCTGGTTCAGTCGACGCCTCAGTAACCAGATAGAATTTGAGCGGACAACTGAGCGCCACGATGGGGAGGCGATTCGGTGCTACAAGGGGATTTCGCTCGCAAATCGGGGTGGCAACGATGAATTCTGAGATTAGGCAGTGTACGCCTTCAAACGCCACTCTATCGCATTTCACGATGGCGTTACGCCAACGGGCTGCTGCGATTCGCGAGAATCCGCAAAAACGCAAGACAGCGTGGTGTTACGGCAAAACCGAGAATGCCGTAACACTGACCCTTGCTCAGAAAAATGCCGTACATGGCGTACGCCTGTACCTCAGCGTCTCTATCTTCCAATTGGGGATTCTGTTACGGCAAAAACCAACTAGTATAGAGGGGGGTGAGGCCGTTGGAAGTGAACGAAGTGAACAGCGAGGGATTTTTTCTGGCGCCAAAAGGGGCGCGGCTCCCAAAAGAGACAACCAATGACTGGCGAACCTACCGAGATGCTGACACAGGAATCGATACCCGAAGAATTAGTCGAACAACCCCAGTGGGTGTGCTGGCGACGGGCGGAACGCGACGGGAAAGCGACGAAGATTCCGGTGGTCCCAGGGGTGGGGTCATTCGCGTCGTCGACGGACCCCGAAACATGGTCGGACTTCGAGACTGCCCTCGGATATCTGGAGCGCGGCCGGGCCGACGGCGTCGGGTTCGTGTTCACTGAGGAGGACACCATCGTCGGCGTCGACCTCGACGACTGTCGCAATCCAGAGAGCGGAGACGTCGACGACGACGCACAGGACATCATCGAACGCCTGGACTCCTACACGGAAGTGTCGCCATCAGGAACGGGGTATCATGTGCTCATCCAAGGGAGCTTACCCGACGGCCGCAACCGACGAGGGAAGATCGAGTGTTACGACACAGCGCGCTTTTTCACCGTGACCGGCGACCGGGTGGCGGCGACGCCACGAGACGTTGCACACCGACAAGATGCCCTGGAAGCGATTCACCGGGACTACGTCGCAGACGAAGAGTCGACGCAATCGACAGACAGTCCTAAGCGTGTAACGCAACGTGACGAGGCACCGTCTAGCACGTCACTCGACGACGACTCCCTACTCAAGAAAGCGAAACGCGCCTCGAACGGCGAGAAGTTCGAGCGACTCTGGAACGGGAACATCACGGGCTACGACAGCCAGTCGGAAGCGGACATGGCGTTGTGCTGTCTCCTCGCGTTCTGGACTGGCGGCGACACACAACAACTGGAGCGACTGTTTCGACAGTCCGGACTCATTCGCGAGAAGTGGGACGAAGTCCACTACGCCGACGGGTCGACGTACGGAGAAAAGACAGTTGAACGAGCGATTTCGAACACTTCGGAGTATTACGACCCAGGCACCGAGAGTAACTCGAGTGACTCTCACACACCTTCAGAGACCTCACCAGACGTCGGCGACGACGTCGACCGCAACCGAGCGTATCTGGTCGAAAAGAACCGACTGCTGGCAGACCGTGTCGACACACTCGAAGCAACGCTTGAGCAGAAAAACGAGCGTATCGAGACGCTCGAAAGAGAAGTTCAACAGCTCGAAGACGAACTTGCAAACCGAGAGCGAGCAGCAACGAGTACCTCACAAGGAGAGGCCGGTGAGCAGGGTGGCGGAGCCGAAGCCGAAACAGAAGCGTCGGCGTCTGTGTGGAACCGGACGAAACAGTGGCTCGGGACCGACTCAGAGTAAGACAGCGCCCGCAGGGTTCGTTTTTCACCCCCAATAGGGGTGAGGGGGTGAGTGACTGCCCCCTAAATAACCCATGAACACGGAGCAACAGCACAAGCGAAATCGACGTACCAACCACGAACCAGCCTGTCCAGACATCCCTCACCCTGTGTGGACGACCCTCTCGATGCAGGTGCCGAACAGTCGTAGTCGAGTCTCAATCGTCTCCTTCGTCGAATGCGTCCTCGTCGAACTAACCCATGAGTCGCTGGGTGCAGAGTACCTCTCCTCGAACGTGTGGGGAGTGAAGCGGACGCAGTTCATTGCCGACGACGACGTCGGCGAGACGTTCCTGAAACGGCACTACGACGAGCGGCTTGGGTGGCACAAGACGATGATGAGCAGAGAGGAGGTCCGAAGTGAACTCGTGGATCGGCTTACTCGTACGACTTCGTTGAGTGGAGAGCGAAACCGCGGTGAGGCCGACGACGAGTTCGACCGATTTAGCGTCAAACTCGTCGGACAACTTTGGAGCGCGTGATGAGCAGTTAACCAACACAAGCGGTTGTATTCTCAGACTGTTGGTTAACGGGTGACGAGAGCGTAGCGTCTCAGTTTCGGTAGTTCGTATGAGTGAGTTCAACCGGTAATTCGGAGCCCACCCGTCGCTTCGTAGAGATACCCCTTCAGCAACAACTGCTCAAGGAGGTCGTGTGCTTCTGGCCGCTCGAAACCACCTATAGTGAGGAGGTCGACAGCTTCGTTGTGTGTAATCGTTTCATCGTCATCGACACCCTGCATGATGAGTCCAAGTGCAGATTCTTGTGACGGCGTCAGTGGAGTCGACGAATTCTCCATTATTTCAGATATTGTCATCGACCGCCGAGACTGTTGGGGTTGTCTCTAGGGCCCTCCAGAATCGCGGTCGTAAGTGAATCAGTACCGTTGCTGGAACCACTGTGCAATTTCTTGTTGGAACTGCTCGAACCAGTGGAGGTCGTTGTGTAGCACAGCATAGACGACATCGTGATTGACATCTCCATACCGATGGGCGAGGATGTTCCGAAACCCGACTGCTTCTTCCATCTGCTCTTGCACCGCTGATGAGATGATGTTCGCAGACCCGAGCGACTCGATTTCCTTCTTCGAGGTTCCACTCGGTGAAAGTCCCTCAGAAGCACGGATATGCTGGGCAAGGTCGATGCAGGACTGAATGAGGTTCATGAACGTCCGTTCGACAGCTCGTTGAACGATGACGTCCTCGACATATTCTGTCTTCGACATCCCACGCATCTGCTTCAGGTCGTTCGTGTACTCGTTGATGTGACGAAGTTTGTCGACGACGATGTCCGGATCAACCATCTAGACGTCACCACGAGCAAGTCGATCGATGAATTCACGACGAGCTTGCTCTCGTTCATTCTGGCCCGCCTCGTACGCCGCGGTGACTTGTTCTCGATACGCGTCAACGACTTCCTCCTCACCAACGAGACAAGTCCCATCTCGAATCGCGGCATATGCAACGTGCGTTGGGAGCGACTCGATATCACTCACGTCGACGAATCCCACCGCAAATTCCTGTAACTCAGCGTCGATACGGTTCCGTCGGCGGAATCGCTCGTTTTCAGGCATCTCCGCTGGGAACCGGAGTGCGATATCGACATCCGATGACTCGTCGGCCGTCCCTCTGGCATGTGACCCAAAGAGAATCGCGAAGCTGACCTTCGTTTGAGCGAGGTACGCCCTGATGGCATCAATGTCGAGTGTATCGACAGCGGAGTCATCTGAGTCGGCCATAGTGGTGCTTTACGCTCCAAGGTAATATATCTCCAGATACAACAGCGTCTACATCTTGACGATGTTCTGTTGCGAGGGTACGAAGTGACTCATGAATCACTTCGCTATTTTGCAACAGTGGATGAGTTGTTCAATCGAAGCGATCAGTGTGCAACATCCGACGCCTCACCCGGTGTAGAGTGGTAACGTCGCTTCCTTACTGTCTGCCAGGTGTGACGACTCGGTACGCCCGCTCGCCGTCCAGTCGGCCGGCCGCCTGCACTCGGCTCACGCTGTTCGCCTCGGCACGCCACGGGACTCCCGGTGGTCGTCCCGCGCGTCGTTCGCTTCTCCCGAAGCGCCAGCAGGTTAGTCAATCGACGCCTGCGCGCCAGTGGTGCTCGTCGTCGACGAGACTAACTCCGCTGGCCACTCGGTCCGGCCTGTCCGGCGCGCGTGCTTGTCTGTGGAGCCTTCCGTGAGCGCTCTCGCTCGCGCCCCAAGGGGCGCTCACGAAGGCGCGAGCGAGAGCGCGTAGACGAGTCTGTCGGGTGACGTTGTGAGAAGTCCGCGATGTTGGTGCATCGCGGTGTCGGGCGCGTGAGCGCCTTCAGGAACGTGTGAGTTCCAATGTCAAGTAACAACGCAACCAGTAATGTAGTTTCGGTCGATGAACAGGCGTTCGAAAACGCGGACGAAGCAGCGGTCGACGAGGACGGCTTCGAGGTCGTCGACGAGACCCCGGAGTTCAGAGCGACGGTACAGATGGAGGTGCAAGCGAAGGTGGACGCAAACCACCCGGACAGAATCGTCGACACCGACGACGAACGAATCTACGGGGCAACCCTCGAACAGGAAGAGCGCATTCGAGGCCGTGAGGAAGAGCTGGAGCGCATCAGTGCACGAGCGGAGTTCGGAACGCAGGACGGTCGGGAGAAGCGGTCGCGAGTTGTGGCGGCGACACAGAGTGTGGAGCAGCGGCAAGAGTTCCAGAAGCGGGCGGCGAGCGTGGATGTGTGGGCCGACCCAGATAGAGACGATCCGCGTGAAGAACTGACGAAGGAGCAGTTGGCGGCGGTGAACACACAGGCGGTGCGATTGAGTGAGAAGTTGGATGGCTGGTCGCGAGCGGCGATTGGGCGGCGACTTGGTGAGGCTGTGGTCGGTGGCAAGGACATGATGAGCGCGGTCGTCAGTGTGTTCGAGGAGTTGCAGACGGCGCCGGGACAGGTAGTTCCCATCGGGAAGCTCGAGGACGTGAATCGCAAAGAGGTGCGTATTGCGGGGCGTGTCGAGACGCTGTGGGTTCCCTCGCATCCGAGTATCGCTCAAGTGGGCCTCATCGCCGACGATAGTGGAAAAACCAGAGTGACGGTCTGGAAAGCGTCGAATGCACCCCTGATGGACGAGGGCGAGCAGGTGCGCATCGATGGCGCGGCGCGAAACTGGTACGAAGGGCGCGTTTCACTGGCCGTCACTGGATGGTCGAGCCTCACCTTCCCTGAGCGCGGTCGGTGGTGGGAATAGCCAGACAACGTGGCACTCTTTTTTGCTATGTGCTCGTTCACCCACTTCCCGCCGCCCCACCCAACCTCCACGTTCCGGGCGGCTCGCGAGCCGCCGGGCTTTCGCTATCGTCTGGTAGTTAGCTCGCTCCGTATCTACGGTCTTAGATTGTTCTCGGTTGGTGATAGGTTTCTGTGACCGTGCTGAATACAGAGCGCGAGTGGGTCATCGCTTCGGCACTCTATGTGACCAAAGTGAATCGCTCAGTACAGGGAAAGCATTTAATCGAACAGCGTTTCGTCTGACATATGTCCTCCAAGCAGAAATTTGCATATATTACTGCGACGATTGTGGCTGCACTATTGGCGGTCGTCGGTGTGTGGCTTCCATGGGTGCGGAAACAGCCAGTCGGCATCACGGATGAATACATAGCGGGTTTGGACGCCGGTTTTTCAGACATCGACTTCCTTGTTATCGTTCTCGTTATGGCCGTCGTTGTGGCTGTCGTGTTGGGACACTACCCGAACTGGCGGACGGATGCCGTTCTCATCGGTGCTGGCGGACTAATACTCGTTGTGTTCGGTAGTGTGTTCCAGAGCTATTTAGCAGTAGAGCGGTATGTAGTCGAGCCGGGGCTGTATCTCTTGATTGCCAGTGGTTGCCTCTTCATTCTTATTGGAGTTGTTGCAGCACTGAATCGTCGTCTTACTCCCATTGTTTCAAACCGCGATAACCCACGTGTTGGGTGATTCGCAGGCCTACTGCTCGATAGGTTCAGAGAATGTGTGTCGAACTAAACTGGTTGCTGTGATACATACACCCTCTATATCTTGCACGGCACTTCTGACAGGGACTGGTGAGGTTCCTACAATCGTGCTGAATAGAGAGCGCGTCTGTGTCTGTGGAGGGAGATTTTTATAGCAACTATCCCCCCCACTACTGGGATTCGTGAGGTGAACCAGAACAGGCTTTTACTGACTCTGGGTACCTACATCCGTCCCTAATGAAATACGAATCGGTCCTCCTTGATATCGAGATCGAGGAAGCAACCGCTCTAGTCAAAAAGAGGAAACGAAGTTTCTCGAGTCGGACTGTTCAGGGGAATGTTGAATACGTGAGTCAGACTGGCCATCACTTGGCGGAGCTAACCGAGACAGTGCTCCCAAATGGAAAACCCGGTACACTACTAAGATATCGAACTACTCTCATCTCGCCAACAGAGGCGTTCGCAAAACAACAAGCTCGTGAGATATACGACGCTCTCTCTTCGTACAGATACCGGTAGGGTCGGCTCTGTTGAAATCCTATGGTCTCCTCTTGATATCGAAAACCATAGCCACAGGAGTGAGAAAGAGCTAGCGTAATGTCATGGCTTCTCCTCTTCATCGCTGGACTGTTCGAAGTCGCTTGGGCGATTGGGCTCGAGTATTCTGACGGCCTCTCGGAACCACTGCCGACGCTGGGCACAGTCGTGGCGCTCATTATCAGTATGGTATTGCTCGCAAAGGCAGTTCAGAACCTGCCAATCGGGACCGCGTATGCTGTCTGGACGGGAATCGGCGCCGTGGGAACCGCCTTCCTCGGGATTGCCTTATTCGACGAACCCGCAACGAGTGCCCGCCTCCTCTTCATCTCTGTGATTGTCTTTGGGATCGTCGGCCTCCACTTCGTTTCGGGCGGCCACTAACGACACCTCACCGAACGGTTTCTGGCGTGGTCACCAATCGTACCCTTTGTGGATCTGACGCCCCTCATCATTCATAACAGGCCCGACAACATCACTGACCCCATCCAGGATCTCCGAGGAACGGACCGTTGGCTCGGTTCCAGTGAATGCCGCAATCTCTTCACTTCCGACACTGTAGACGACACGCCCGAACCCAGCTGTCGCCATTCCACTCGCACACATAGGACAGGGTTCAGTACTCGTATAAACCCCCATCCTAGCGCGCTCATCGGGGTCGTACTCTCGGCATGCCAGGTACGCGAGGTGGAGTTCGGGATGATACCGAATATCGTTCTGAGTTCGTACCCGATTTGACTCGGCCAGGATGACGGTATCTTCGTGGACGAGAACGGATCCGAGCGGTTCGTCGCCACGGGTAGCAGCCTCACGCGCGAGCTGGAAGGCCTCGTGCATATGCGATTCATGCGCGTGATCGTCGAATTGTGGAGTGGCCACGGTTGAATAGTGAGCTATGAGGGTATGGGAGTTAATTGCGGGTGTCGATTTCCTCCACAGTGCGATCTGCGAGCTGAGAAAACCCGACTGTGTCTGGTATCACGTCCACCGTGATGCCGTGGCCCCAAATCGCACGAGCCGTCGGTAGGCCGATTGCGCCGATGATTGTCTTTGTCATTCCCCGTTGGAGTGCGGGTAGACCGGTTTGTTCGGCGGCGATTTCGCAGAAATGGTTCACTGTCCTGGGTGACGAGAAAAGGATACCATCCAGTTGCCCGTCCGTGGCGAGAGTGACTGACCGGCCAGCATCAGTTGGGCGATCCAATCGGTACAACTGCGTTTCATAGACATCTGCACCGGCAGTCTCTAAGCCTTGAATTAGTACATCACTGCCGTGTGCACTGCGGGCGATTTCGACGGTTGACCCGTCGACCTCAGCAGCGAGTTCTTCAACGAGACCTGTGGACGTGAAAGTGGACGGCACGATATCGACTGGAATACCATCGTCCCGCAATGCCGAAGCGGTCTGCTGTCCAACGGCACACACCGTTGATTTACTAGAATACCAGTTTTGTTCGACAGCTATCTCCACTCCGGTACGGCTTGTGAAGACGCAATAGTCTGCCGCCCCTAGCGTCTTACCAGTCAGACGAATCGTCAGCATTGGATCTGCTACTGCTGTAACTCCTAGTGAGCGGAGATACTTGACTGCCTCCGTAATCCGATCGTCATCGGGTCGAAGAACAGCTACTGTTGGCTTGCTCATATTTCGATGGGAAACGTTGATGGAGATGTTCGGACTGGGAATTGTACGTACTGGGCTATGTAGTCTGACATGCTCTCCGATCTACCCCCATCCGAGTGCAGCAAGCCAGGCCAAAAGTGGAGCAGCCGTGACTCGAATTGTGGCTGCACCGAACCCGAAGGCGATAAGACTCATCAAGAGGACAAATTCGGCGTTGGCATCCTTTACACTCGCAAGAAGTGTGAGTAACGTGAGCGATCCAGAGAGGAGGCAGATGAGCGCCCCAATGAGAAAACTCAGAATCATAAACACAGGATCTGAGAAACTTAGCTGTGAGAACGGAGGCGTATAGATGCCAGTTACATGGAAGGCTATCCCGAGGCAGAGATACCCGACGAACCCGACCACTGTTACTGCGCTCCCAATCGATGACAGCCGAAAAATTCGGTAAAGCTCTCGCTCAAGCGGCGTCGATGGGTGCCACGTCCGCAG
Organism: Halogranum gelatinilyticum; assembly: GCF_900103715.1. NCBI lineage: Archaea > Methanobacteriati > Methanobacteriota > Halobacteria > Halobacteriales > Haloferacaceae > Halogranum > Halogranum gelatinilyticum. The sequence goes on from NZ_FNHL01000006.1 coordinate 119,561, forward strand.
AGGGGAAGGATGGGGCATCTAGCTACGGCCAGAGCCCTCGTGCTTCGTGTGCTTCCGCAATGCGGGACAGTGCCACGATGTAGGCCGCATCACGCCAGGTGACGTCCCGCTGCTCGAACTCCGTTCGAACAGCATCCCAGGCGGCTTGCATCTCGGTTTCAAGTTCTTCATTTACCCGTTCGAGCGACCACGCTCTCCGATTGATGTCCTGAAGCCACTCGAAGTAGCTGACCGTGACCCCGCCAGCGTTGGCGAGAATGTCTGGAACCACTGCGACATCTCGTTCGGCAAGAATCGAATCAGCCGACGATGTTGTCGGACCATTCGCGCCTTCAACAACGAGGTCTGCAGCAACCGCTTCCGCGTTCCCTTCGGTGATTACATTACCAAGTGCTGCGGGAATGAGGACGTCGACGTCGAGTGTGAGCAGATCGTCGTTCGAAATAACGTTGTCAGCGTACTTCGTGACCGCCTCGGGCTCCTCATCGTGTGACGGAACGGACGCCGTATCGATCCCGTCTGGCTCGTACATTGCGCCGTTCACGTCACTAATCGCGACGACGGTCGCACCCCAATCGTCGAGGAGGCGGGCCGCGTTCGCTCCGACGCTCCCGTAGCCTTGGACTGCAACAGTCGTCTCTTCGAGCGGGCAGTCGTAGTACTCACAAGCGAGTTGCGTGATAATCGCGACACTCCGTCCTGGCGCTTCTTCACGACCCTCGCTACCACCGACAACTGGCGGTTTGCCAGTGACGACTCCTGGCGTCGTCTCGCCCTCCTGCATGCTGTATGCATCCATAATCCAGGCCATCGTCTGTGCGTCTGTCCCCATGTCTGGAGCCGGGATGTCCCGGGTGGGGCCGATGACGTCACGGATCTCCTGAGTGAACCGGCGAGTGAGTCGTTCCTTCTCATCTGGTCTCAATTCCTTCGGATTGACGACGACACCACCTTTCGCACCCCCGAACGGAATATCCATCACTGCGCACTTCCAGGTCATCCACATTGCGAGCCCGACGCATTCGTCACGCGTAACATCGGGGTGGTATCTGAGTCCACCCTTGTAGGGACCACGCACGCTATCGTGTTGTGCCCGGTAGCCGGTGAAAACTTCGACAGTGCCGTCGTCACGCTCGACCGGTACCTTGACCTCGTGGACTTTCGCAGGATATTTGAGCCGTTCGACGACATTCGGGTTGAGGTCTAAATGGGTGGCTGCATGCGCGAGCTGCCGACGGGCCGTTTCGAGGGCTGATTCGAATTCGGTCGGTTCGGCCCGCTCCTGCTCTTGAGGTGAATGTGCTACCATGGGTTATTCGATTGGCGTCTGCCGGTTTCGCATGTCACTTCCACAGTCGTCACAGCTACCAGGATTCGTTTCAGCGATAACAATCGTTCCACAGCTGAAGCACTCGTATGCCGACTCGTCCTTGGTGTCGTAATCTACGTCTCTCATCCCTCACGTTCGACTACAAAAGACAACAGAATCAAGATCTCTATTGAATAACGAAGTGAATCCAAAATTGGGGGTTTGTTATTGAACTAGTTGAGGTCGCCCTTATACCGTGGCTGGTGCAGTGGGTACTCCGATATCGTCGAACAGCGTCGAGAACAGCTTTCGCTGGACCGTTCGGGCGTGCTGATAGAACGCCGGTGGTGAAATCCCCAACGTGGCCGCGACCTCTTCGCCAGTACTCTCGCGTGGCGACTCGAAGAATCCACTATAGTATGCCGTCTGAAGGACTTCGAGTTGGCGATCAGTTAATCGCTCGAGAAATCTCGAATAGAGGTCCTCCGTCGACGAACGGTCGAGTGTTTGCTTCGACCGTAGGTCGACGGTCGAGAACGACTCAGTCACGAGATCCGTAATGGGGCGGACGTCGACACTCTCTGGGACATCGATGACGAGCACTGTCCCTGTCTCGTCGACCGTTGCGCTCCGGAGAACGGCACCGTGGTCGGCCAATTCGAGTGCGAGAAATGGCTGAGATAGCCGGAGCCGGAGCACGCCGTCGGTCCCATCCGCACTGACTCGCTGTACCTCCTCGATGGCGACAAGGTCCATTGCGACCTGCTCGACGATATCCATCTCGGCCCCTTCGACGGTCACGAAGACATAGCTCCCCACGTCGGTCTGTTGGACGCCCCCTTGATAAGAGAGCGTACACTCCGCCTCCTGCGCAAGCCGCGAAAGCACGAACGTCGGGTCGTCGATTTCGAACTCGAATCGCGTCACCGACGTGGTGAGCAAGGCGTTTTTCCGCTCGATTGCACTCGTCGCGGAGGCGATCGTTTCACCGAGTTCCGCGAGCACCTCTTGGGACATCTCGTCGAACGCATTCTGCGTTTTCGCATAGACAGTGAGCACACCGTACGACAGTTCGTCGTAGGCGAGGGGCACGCTCAACACCGACAGGTAGTCCCGAGCCACGGCTTCCTTTCGCCACGCTTCCTGTCGGAGTTGGGCAGCGACGTTCGTCACCATCGTCACCTCTCGCGTCGCCGCCGTCCGGCCCGCCGGTTCTGTCTCTGATTCGTCGACGGCGACCGACACACTGTCCAGATAGCCCTGCTCGTTGCCAGCCCACGCTCGTGGTTCGATGGTGTCGGTGATGGCGTCGACGACGCCAATCCAGGCGAAGCTGAATCTATCGTCTGCCGTCAGGAGTTCACAGACCGCGTGGTCGATCTCCGCCCGCGTCTCCGCCTGGACGAGTGCCTGATCGATTTCCCGAATGATCTCGTTGGTACGGTTCAGGGCGGTAAGATGGGCGTTCTGTTGCTGGAGTTCCCGGTCCTGTTCGCGCAGTTGACTCTCCCGGCTGACGCGATCGAGCGCTGCTTCGGCCGTTGCAGCGAGGAGGTCGGCGAGTTCCCGTGTCACAGCGTCGAATCGGCTGACATCGGGAGAGCCCGCAATGAAGACGCCGTGGTCGCCGAGCGGGATGTACGCGGCACTCCGAATGTCGGTCGCCCGGTTGTCGAGCCGGTCGCAATCGTGTACGTCGTCGAAAAAGAGCGATTCGTCCTCGAGGAAGCTGTACCCGGTGAGTTCGGTACCGTCGGCATGCACTGTCGGAAGGGGACCGTTCAACTGCTCCATCGCAGCCGACTGGGCGGCTGGAGTGAGGTTGTTCTCGTCTGTATCGAAGAGATAGACAGCACTCGCGTCGATATCGAGGACGCCTGGCGTGTCATCGACGATGTGCTGGGCGATCTCTTGTTTCGTCTCGGCGTAGAGGAAATCCCGTGCCGTCTCCTGGAGCGTCGCCAGCGCCACCTCACGTTGCTTGCGCTTCGTGATATCACGACAGCTGTACAGGAGGGTGCCGTCCTGTATCGACACCTCCCGGACGTTGACCAGCAGCGTGTGTTCACGACCGGCCTTGTCCGTGGCCGTACACTCGATGTTTTTCAACACGCCCTCTTCGGCGAGTTCCTCGCGGTCGAAGAGGTCCTCGCCAAGGAGTTCGTCGACCGTTCCCAGCTCACGGATTTCGTCGGCGGTGTAGCCGAAAATAAAGTGGACGTTGGGACAGACGTAGGTGTAGTCACCCTCCTCGTTCGTGATGAGGACCGTATCGGTCATGTTGTTGAGGGTGACGCGATGGAGTTCTTCGGACTGGCGAAGGTCTCGTTCGAGGCTGACCCGCTCAGTGATGTCGACTCCCTCAACGACGATGGAGACAACCTCACCACGTTCAGCCCGCACGGGGCGGGCAGAGAGATCGATGACGTGTGGTTTCTCGACAGCGGGCGATTGCGTAACGACCGCGTTTCCGAACGTGCCTCCAAGGGCCTGTTCGGTGATCCGGTGGACATCTCCTTGCAGGCCGTCCGTCTCACTCCACCACGGAAGCGTCCAGAACGGCTCTCCAACGAGCGTGTCGACGTCTGCGTCGATCATGTCACGGGCGGTCTGATTCACGCGAGCGAGCGCTCCATCTGGCTCGAGCACCCATGTTGCCGTCCGCGTATCGTGAAAGATTGCATCGAACTGCCGCGCTCGATCGCGCTGTGTGATGGCCCGCTGTGCGGACCGGACGCTCTGCTCGGTTCGTTCGAGTAGTTCGTCGAGCATCTCGTCGGATGGCTCGCGGAACGCGACGTAATCCGTGACGCCGGCCGCGACGGCTTCGCTCGCGACAGCCTCACTTCCAGCGGCCGTACACAGGATCACGGGGAGCGTTGCGGTTTCGGCACGAACCGATTCGATGAGCTGGATGCCCGTCGAGTCGTCGAACTCGTAATCAGTGACGATACAATCGACTGGCTCATTGTGGAGGACGTCCAGCGCCTCGTCGATGGTTGGAATCGTCTGGACGGACACCTCAATACGTGTCTCCAGGGTGTCAGCGAAGTCCTGTACCCACCCAGTCGTCCCAACGAGAAGTACACGGGTCGACTGTAACATGCTGGACGGAGGCGACATACCTGAAAATGTGGTGTCCGGGGGGTTCAATATATCGCCCACTGAGTAGCACGGCGTTTAGCTCTGCGTACATTCGAGTGGGACGGAAAAGACTCCAAAGCAAAAGCTGAAACGGTTGTAATCTATGTCTTTGAACGGTCTTAGTGGAGCTTGGGATGCTGTGAAGTACACTCTGTGGATAGACTAGCGTTTCTCAGACAGCTCATAGACAAACAACGTGTGTCAGGAAGTATTTGTTATTCAACCCTCAGCGGTATGGGTGTCACCACTCTTCTAGTAAACAATGCGTACTCGAGGATTGGCAAATCCTGAGATAGGAACCACTGGTAGTATCTCTCTCCAGAATAACGTCGTGGAGGATGCATCTCTGATAGGTGAGATGGGTTTCGGCTCGCTGTTGTCGACGTGGACACTGACATCGGCACGATGACCGGGCGGCCCGAGAGCGGAACATCGACCGTCAGTGAGGAGTTGGCTACCGTGGAGAGCAACTGGAAGACGTGGGGACTCGTTGGCGGGGTAAGCCTCATTTCGACCGGACTAGCGGCCTACGAGATCGTCCCTGCGAGCGTGACACCGATCATTCGTGACTCACTGCAGATCGGCCCGACGGCCTCTGGATTCCTCGTGGGAATCATGTTCGGGACGGCCGTCGTTGCAAGCCTTCCCGCCGGTGCAGTCCTCGACCGGACGAACACCAGGACGGCGATGGCCCTCGCAGTTCTCACACTGCTCGTCGCTGGCGTCTGGGGATGGACGGCCGGCCGGAGCGGTGATTACCGAGCCGTCATCGCGTCGCGAGCTGTCGGTGGCGTTGCGTACGTCGTGGTCTGGAACGCGGGCATAGATATCGTGAGTCGATCCGTAGAGGAGTCCCGGCGAGCGACTGCCGTCGGCGTGTTTACTGCCAGCGGGCCGATCGGATTCGCACTTGGACAGGGAACGGGCCCGCTCATCGCGGCGTGGTTCGGCTGGCCAGCGATCTTCCTTGCGTTCAACGGGGTTGCCCTCGTTGGATTAGCGCTGTTCTGGCCGACGAGCAGTGGGCTCGGATGCAGCAGCAGCTCCGCACCGTCGCTTACCGAGTTTGGCGATGTCCTCCGAAACAGGAACGTCTGGCTGGTCGGTGGCCTCGGCTTTCTCGGGTATTCGCTGTATCTATTCATCAACAGCTGGGGGTCTTCGTATCTCACTGAAGTGGTGGGACTCTCATTAGGCGTCAGCGGATTGGTCGTCGCCCTGTTTCCGGCGGTTGGTATCCTTGCACGGATGAGCAGTGGGGCACTTTCGGATCAACTATTCGCCGGTCGGAGGCAACCGGTTGTACTCGGATCGTTCTTCGTCGCGACACCACTCGTCATCGGGTTCACCTACTTCCGGTCGATCGCCGTACTCGTGGCGATGTTGCTCGTCGCCGGTTTTGCGATTCAGCTCATGCTCGGCCTTTCGTTCACCTACGTTCGGGAACTCGTCGATCCTCGGGTTGCCGCGACTGCCGTGGCATTCCAGACGAGCGTCGGGCTCGCAGGAGCGTTTCTCGCCCCGATAGCTGGCGGTGCCGTCGTGGATGCGGCGGGGTTCGATACCGCATTCCTCGTGGCCGGGGGTCTTGCAGCCCTTGGTATCGTGCTGGCGTGGTGGGCTCCAGAACCAGCAAACCAACAATTCGGCTAACCGCTTTCGGGTACGGTACTGAATGGACGCAACCCGGTAATCGTGACAGGAGAACAGGAGTGGCCCGTGTGATTTTAAAATGAGCAAAACCTCGTATTCTCGAAGGTACCTTTTTGGGGATTCTTGTCGGAAATTAGTGGAAGATGCCTACCAAATTATCTAGATTTCTCTGAGAGAAGTGCGCAACCCTGTCTAAAATCCCGTCATTCACTTTTCAGAGCCTGTATCGTATGATTTCGAGAGTGACGGGGATATCATCTGCAGAAGCATCAAACGAGCCAAAAATTTCCTTGGTTAGATGCTACCCAAGCCTGCTCACACTAGAGTACCAATACTCCCGAAATCGAGCGTTTCACTCCACCGTCAAACACAATTTTTGGCTCTGTTGAAATCCTCGGAGAGTTACAGGTTCACATAGTAGTCTAATCGTATGGAAGTCCTCCCGAAGTCGCGGTTGCTCCGGTTCGTTGAGCAGGCGTACCACTTGGCTCGGCGAGCTGTTGCCCGCTACTCCTCGAAGTTCTCGAAACGTCGCTACACACTCCACCAACACATCGTCTTGCTCTGCCTCAAAGTTCGGAAGAATACGACGTACCGGATGCTTCTTGACGAACTCATCGAGATGCCCCGGATTCGAAGAGCCATCGATCTTGAGGAACTCCCGTCGCCCTCAACGCTATGCAAAGCGTTCAACCGACTCGATATGGCAGTCTGGCGGGTTCTTCTTAATCTCTCAGTTACGCTTCTCCCAACCAACGGTGTCGTCGGGATTGACGCTTCCGGGTTCGACCGCAGTCATGCCTCGAAGCACTACACGAAGCGAACGAAGTTGACAATTCAGCAGTTGAAAGTCACGCTTCTCGTGGACACGAGAGTGAATGCTATCCTCGACGTACACGTGACGACAACACGAAAACACGACTCGAAGATTGCGCCGTCGCTCATCAAGCGGAATACCAGGAGAGTAGCGGTTCTCCTTGGCGACAAGGGATACGATGATCAGAAGATTCGTACGTTAGCCCGTGAGACTGGTGTTCGTCCGCTCATCAAGCACCGCGAGTTCTCGTCGCTTCACAGAGCGTGGAATGCTCGGTTGGATGCCGGTCTCTACGGTCAGCGCAGTCAGAACGAGACGGTGAACTCCCGTCTTAAACGGAAGTACGGTGCGTTCGTCCGCTCACGGTACTGGTGGAAGCAGTTCCGTGAACTCGTTGTCGGCTGTCTCACTCATAACATCGACAAGGCACTTTGAACGTTCGATATAGAGGGTGTACCTCACAGGCGAGTGAGAAACTCACTGATCTCCGTCAGTAGCGGTGTGACCGATACAGAGATCTCTTCTATTGGAGAGAAAACCCGGGTTCAAAATACATACATGGGTACTGGACACAGTACGACTAATGGAAGAAGATACGACACCCCGAGAGAAGGATAAACACGGGGCTGACTGGTATCGGACGCTCGTTGAGGAGGTAAATGATCTCGCAACAGTCGTTGATTCCGACGGGACGATAACCTACGTCAGTCCGGCTGTCACACGGGTGCTCGGCTACGACCCCGACGACTTGATTGGTCATGAAGGATACGAGTTTGTCCATCCCGAGGACCGAGAACGAAACGCCGACGCGATGGAGACAGTGCTCTCGGACCCATCTGAATCCGAGACTGTCGAGGTCCGATTCCGCCACGCCGACGGCTCGTGGCGCTGGATCGAAGCCACAATGCGGAATCGACTTGACGACGACATCATTGATGGGATTCTCCTCAGCAGTCGGGATATCACTGAACGAAAGGAGTACGAGGCCGAAGCCCGGGAACTTGCCGAAGAGTACGAAGCCCTGTTGAACAACGTCGAGGATGCTATCTTTCTCATCAACGTCGAAAAACGAGAGGAGAGTGTCCGATTTGAATTCGAACGCCTCAGTCCCTCCTACGAGCGGCAAACCGGAATTACGACGGAGGACGTACAGGGCCAGACACCGCGTGATGTGTTCGGCGAGGAGCAGGGGGCTGAGTTAGAAGCCAACTACCACCGCTGTGTCCACGCCGGCGAGCCTATCTCGTATCAAGAGGAGCTCCGGGTAGATGAGGGAGCACGTTTCTGGCAGACGAAACTCGCGCCGGTGGTCAATGACGGTGAAATCACGCGCCTGATTGGGGTCACTCGGAACGTGACTGAACGCGTCGAACGAGAGCGACAATTACGTCAGCAGAACGAGCGCCTCGAAGAGTTTGCGAGTGTTGTTTCCCACGATTTGCGGAACCCGCTCAACGTCGCACAAGGTCGTGCAACGCTCCTCGCCGAGCAGGTCGAAAGTGATCATCTCAAGCCACTTGTCCGAGCGCTCGATCGGATGGAGGCAATCGTTGAGGACACGTTGACGCTTGCTCGTCAGGGCGACACGATTAGCGAAACCGAGTCGGTCAGCCTGACTGACCTCGTCGGGAAGTGCTGGGGGACAGTAGACACGGAGGACGCAAATATCGAGATCGTCGATGAGATGACTTTCGAAGGTGATCCCGATCGGCTACGGCACGTGTTCGAGAACTTGTTCCGCAACGCTGTTGAACACGGTGGGTCCGACGTGACCGTCCGTGTGGGTTGTCACGATGAACAGGGAATCTACGTTGAAGACGATGGGCCAGGAATTCCAGTCGAAAAGCGTGACGAAGTGTTCGAGGCTGGCCATTCGTCAGCAGGGGGTGGGACTGGTTTCGGGTTGACCATCGTAAAACGGATCGTGGAAGCTCATGGCTGGGAGTTGTCTGTAACCGATGGAACCGATGGCGGAGCACGGTTTGAGATTGAGATGGCGGAACAGGAAGAGTTCGTGTGAGTGCTTAGACAAAGTCCTTCACCTATGCATCAAACAGTGCGATAGTAAATCGATGGTAGCGTGTATGAGGTGCTCGCTATGTATTCAGCAGGACCCCTAAAACCTATCACTAACTGAGGATTTCAACAAGGCCAATTTTTCCCAACCACCTCATTTTCTGGTTCGTCGAGGACCTTATTACCGCCTGAGAACTGCCCGGCGTCTCTGTAAGCCAATCTGGCCCCGTCATAATCCACTCTACACCTCCCAAATCATCCAAAGGAAGGCTAGGGTACACCGGTGCAAACGCCGCTGGCTCTCTCCGGCCGAGGGGCCATCAAACGACGACTACCTCTAGCCAATATATCAGAATTCAATCACTGGATAAGAGTGCGATCCGCGGTGGAGTTTGTCGCCCCCGAGAGGGGCGAGGGGGCCGTCGTAGGCACTCACTCAACAACCATGTCTTCCGAACACGAGCAACAGCAATCACGATTTCCTAGCGAGCACACTGAGCACCCGAGCGAAGAACCGTGGGTAGATCTCGAACTGACGCTCCCTCACGGCAGAAGTCCAGCTGGCATCGTCTCCTTTGTCGAGTGCGCACTCGTAGAACTCACCCACGAAGATGTCGGAGTCGAGTTCGTCTCGACGAGCGTGGCAGGCGTGAAGCGGACACAGTTCATCGCCGTCGACGACGTCGGCCAGCGGTTCCAGAAGCGGTATTTCGACGAGCGTCTCGGCTGGCACGAAACAACGGTTAGCCATGAAGCGGTTCATGAGGAGTTGGTCAACCGACTCTCGCGGTCGTCACTGGGCAGTGATGTAGGTCAGCATGGCGTCGTCGACGATCAAGACAAATTCCAGGTGATGCCAGTTCGGGAGCTGTGAATTCAGGAGTGACGCCTTAACCAACAATAGCACAAGAGAATAACATTTGTTGGTTAAGTTTGTGGTCCGCTGGTGGATTCCGCCCCGCACAAAGTCAGGAAACTATTCCTCGAAATAAGAACTATATCCCGTGCCGCGCAAGAACGAGTATGTCCAACAGCGAGTCTCCAGGCGGCCCGCCCTCTTTCGAGGATGCGTTTCGTGGCGACG